>JAFWKF010000001.1 GCA_017533605.1 Candidatus Saccharimonadota bacterium
CTTTATGCGACTTCTCGAACATTTTTCTTGCATCTTCTAGTGAAGTCTTTTGGTGCTTCTTCCAATATTCGACATTCATATCGCCATAAGTCTTCCAAGTGTATGGTTCTGGCAAAAATGGTGCATTACCACCTTTATTTAGGTTAGTGTCGACGAATTCTAGCAACATTCGGTGCCATTCGTATAAATGTACCCAAATATCGCGTAGATTCTTGTCGCGTCCCCAATGACGCTCTTTCTTTGATGGATCGCCAGAGAAATCGAACTCTGTGTTCATTTCTTTCTCACTCATTCCATCAGCCATTTCAATAAGCTTAGCGTAGTACTCTTCGCCAGCCTTTAATAAGTCTTGTTTGTTGCGTGGTCTTGGCATAAATAGTCCTTTGTTTACTACTTTAATTATATCATTTTGAGCCAACTATTTTTCTGGATTATACTCCTTTAGTCGATTACGGATATCTTCCTTGTAGATGGTTAAAGCTTGCTTAATTTGCTCCAGCCAATTTTAGCAATTAAAAAACGCCTAAAGAGGCGTTTTTTTTGTGTAGTGGATATGACTCGCATAGGTTTAGTCAAAGGTTAATCGCGCCTGCTCCCTGCACTGTTTGCAGTAGCACCCTTTTCTAAATGATCGCCTGAAATTATTAATCAGGTCTTTACGGGTTAAACCTTGATTCATCACACAATTTGGATTCGTGCAATGGACTCCAAGATTGTTTTCAGAGTTACTTCTGCCGCCCATAGCAAGCCCAAAAGCATGACCGAGCTCATGCATGATGAGCCCCATTAACATGACATTTCGGTCATCATCGGGTAAATCTCTCGTCCTTGCGGTTGAAATGACAGCAATGTTGCCCAGAGTGTACCCGAAGCAAAAATTGAGATAATTCTTACTGAGTTTCGCTGTTATGTCCTTAGACGTAAAGAAGACACAGTAAAAATGGTTCTTTTGTTGTTTGGGGCAGTCTAAAATCTGCTGCCAGATGTCTCCAGCATCATATTGGGGGCCGTACTGTCCGATTTTCACTCTTGTGGATTTAGCCACCATCATGTCGGCGGAAACTCTTTTGTTGCCGTTTAACATGGGATTTTTGCCCAAATTAACGAATTTACGGTTGCCGAAAATTTTCGCCGCTTTGGCGAGAGTATTGACGATGATTGTTTTTTCCTCGTTCGTAATACCGCTATCATAGATTAGACACAGATTTCGCATTTTCATATCCTCCATTTTAATGTACTTAACTAATGTTATCTTTTATATTATAGCACATTTTGCTATAAAAAGCAAGCTAATATTTCAGTATGAAGGATGTGCAAGTTTTGTTTGAGTTAGCAATTAATTGCCAATGGTTCTTATCCGCTACAGATTTTGCAATAGAGAGACCTAATCCTACGCCTTCGGACGATTTGTCTACCTGGTAAAAGCGATCAAAAATATGTACAAGGTCTTTCTCTGGGATAGTAGTACCATCATTTGAAATGATGAGTTCATGCTCCGCGAGTGATAGTTTAATCTTTTTATCACAATACTTGATAGCATTGTCCATTAATATATTAAATATTTGTGCGAAATCGCCTGGATTTAGTTTTTTCTTCTTTGTAATACTGATTTTTTTGGTAAAACTTTTCTTTGCGAGCCTTGGTTCTAAAGTTTTGAGGTTTTCGTTTACTATTTTCGCTAAGTCAGTTTCTTCAGTTTTAGTTTTGCTAACCAAATCTGTACGTGCAAGAGTTAATAATTCGTTATTTAGAGCGGTCAGTTTAGTTGTCTCTTTCTCTACGTTGGTAATCCATTTATTATTTCTAATGCCGGCGGCTTCTAGATTGGCTGAAATAGCTGCAAGTGGGGTCTTAATCTCGTGAGACGCATTAGCAATGAAGACTTTTTGCGATTCGTAGGCTTCACGTATGGGTTTAATCGCTTCTTCGGCTAAGTAATAAGAAATAAATGCTACTATTATTTCTATTGTAACTCCAGAGAATATTAATGCTAATAATAAATCTCTTGCGGCAGCTTGTTTTTCGTTTTTGATCGTGAGAGCAATTAAATCTGTAAAATCATCCGTAAAAACTTCTGCTTGGTTTTCTGGTATTGGTGGACGGTTATTGGCGGAACCCGTGGCAATTAAATAAACTGAAGTAAAAATAACCAAAACTACAATTGTGGTGACACCTAAATTGATTAGAATTAATTTATTTCTTAACTTTCCGAACATAGTTTATAACCTAAGCTACGAATAGTTTTAATTTTGACTTTGGTGTTTAATTGCTTTAATTTTTTACGTAGGTACGAAACATACACTTCTACGTAATTTTCTTCAAACTCTGAATCTGCACCCCAAACGTGAGCTAATATTTGCTCTTTTGAGATGGCTTTATCCGGCGTACTAACTAACATTTCAAAAATACTTGCTTCTTTATCGGTGAGTTCTATGCCGTTTAACGTACGGCTAGTTAAATCTAGTGTGACGTCTTTGAACTTTAGTGACTCAGTCTCTTTTAGAGTAGGGCGGCGGATTAGGGCGCGGAGCCTGGCAATTAATTCGGCGGTTTTAAATGGTTTAGCTAAATAATCGTCAGCGCCATATTCTAAACCTTTGATTTTGTCTTCAACTTCTCCGAGTGCAGACAGCATAATGACTGGCGTCTTAACGCCGCGAGCGCGAATGGTTTTTAGAATATCTAGGCCAGACATATGAGGTAGCATAATATCTAAAACTATCACATCGTAATTTGGTTTTAGGGCTAAATTTAACCCTTTTTCGCCATCATCGGCCCAATCGGTGTTGATCTTTTCTTTTTTTAACATGTGGATTACGGCTTCGGCTAAGTATTTTTCATCTTCTACATATAAAATTCTCATAGCTTAATTATAAATCACGTAAATTAAAATATTCTTAAATTATTTTAAGAAACACATTATAATATAAGAGTATGGAAAATAAAGTTATTGACCGTATTGAGAAAAAATATTTAATTACAAGTACGCAGAAAAAGAAGATTCTTGCGGAGATTAGAAAACATCTTAAAAAAGATGATTATTATAAATCTGAAGTTATGAATTTATATTTTGATACTGATAATTATGATTTTATTGCGCAGTCGGTAGATTGGACAGATTTTAAACATAAACTACGTGCACGTTCTTACGGCGGCTATGACCGTGTGTTTTTAGAAATTAAAACTAAGATTCGTGGCAAAGACAATAACCCTGGTTTTAAACGCCGGGTGATGATTACTCGTTCCGATTTTGATGAACTGGTTAATAAAAAAACTACTTTGATGGAGCTAGCTGCGCGTTCGGTTGAAACGGTAGATGATTTGCAAATTGCACGAGAAGTGGATTATTTAATAAATCATTTCGGCTTAAAACCTAAAATTCTTGTGATGTACGATCGCGAAAGCTATAAAGGTGAAGATGGCCTTAGAATTACTTTTGATGAAAATTTGAGTTATCGTAATAAGAATTTAAGTTTTTCTAAAGGAAACCGTGATAAAATTTATTTTAAGGACAGAGTAAATATAATTATGGAACTAAAAGCCCATGGCGCGGTTCCGCTCTGGTTAGTTAAAAAAATGTCAGAACTTAAGATTTATCCACAACGTTTTTCAAAAGTGGGAAAAATATATGAAGCATTAAGAAAGGAGAAAAATGTTTAACAGTATATTTGACGCAAGTGCTACTGGTCAAAATATCACTACAGTATTAATATGTGCCGCGGTGGCGCTGGTTCTAGGTATGGTGGTTGCCATTACTCACATGAAAACTTCGCAAACGAGCAAGAGTTTTTTGGTCACAATCGCGACTTTGCCGATACTCGTGATGGCCGTGATGATTATGATTAATGGTAATCTTGGTACTTCAATTGCAATTCTTGGTGCTTTTTCGTTAATTAGATTCCGTTCTATTCAAGGACAAGCTAAAGAGCTCCTTAGCGTATTCTTTTCTATGATGATTGGTCTGGCCTGTGGAATGGGGCACGTATTATTTGCCGTGATTATTACTATTATTACTGTGTTTGCGATTATTATTTTTACTTATTTCCACATCCTGGAGCCCAACAAAAAGCAACGTGTGTTAAAAATTGTGATTCCAGAAGATTTAGATTATGAAGATGTTTTTGACGATGTATTTAAGAAATATACTACTAAAGCTGAATTGGTGCGCATGAAAACTATAAACATGGGTAGTTTATACAAACTAACCTACGATGTGACGCTGCGTTCTGGAATTAAAGAAAAAGCATTTCTAGACGAAATACGAGTAAAAAATTCCAATCTTAAAGTTTTACTTTCTCATCCTTGTCTTGAAGAGGAGATTTAAATGGGAAAGGGTGAGGGCTCGGGACTAAGTAAAAACTGGCACTGGCTGCTTACTTTCGTGGCAATTGTATTAGTGCTGGTACTTGCAATATTTTTGAATATTGAACATACTGATAATACTGCTACAAACATCATTAATACAATTGATATTGATGATGGCGATACAAAAATCAATTGGAGTCGCTATACGCCTGAGGAAGTTGAGCTTACTGATTCTTTAGAAATAACTAAGCCTGGTATATATCATTTGACTGGTTCTTTGGAGGGTAGTATTAGTGTAAATGTTTTAAAGGAAGATCCAGTTAAAATAATCTTAGACAACGTCACAATTAAAAATGAAAGTGGCCCAGCGATCGCTTGCTACGAAGCGGATGATTTAGTGATTGAACTGATTGGTGAAAACTTATTGGAAGATGGTTCATATTATAGTGCTGATTACGATGAAGATGTAACTGGCGTGATTTATTCAAAGGCAGATTTAACTTTTCAGGGCGATGGTGTTTTGGGCCTAGTAGCTAATTATCAAGATGGTATCGTTAGTAAGGATGATTTAAAGATTAAATCTGGTACGTATAATATAGTAGCTAATGACGATGGAATTCGCGGCAAAGATTCTGTCTATATTTTAAACGGCGATTTTATGATTGCGGCTAAAGCAGATGCGATAAAGTCGTCTAATGAAAATACCCAAGGTAAAGGTTTTGTTTTAATTGAAGATGGTGAGTTTTCTATTGAAGCTAGTGCTAAAGGCATAAAGGCTACTAATAGTATTTTGATTAAAGGTGGCAACTTTATAATTGATTCTTATGATGATGCGGTACATTCTAATAATTATATCGGGATTAAGGACGGCTCTTTTGAAATAAGTTCAAGCGATGACGGAATGCATGCTGACAAAGAATTGATAATTGACGGTGGGATTGTCGATGTTAAAAAGGCATATGAAGGACTCGAAGCGCAAGCTGTAACAATTAATGGTGGGAAAATCAGTTTAGAAACTAATGACGATGGTATTAATGCTGGCGGTGGCGCGGATGAATCGTCTGCAAATCGCGTAGGTGCTGGCGTATTTGATATGAATACCGACTGTGTTTTGACCATTAATGGCGGCGAGGTTTATGTTAATGCTTCTGGTGATGGTGTAGATTCAAATGGCTATTTATATTTCAACGGTGGCACTACAATTATTGATGGACCAACAAGCAACGGAAATGGAGCATTGGACAGTGGCTCAGGCATTATTATGAATGGCGGCGAGGTAATCGCGGTTGGCGCAAGCGGCATGGCTGAAACTTTAGGTTCTACTTCTAATGTTCATAATATAAGCGTGTATTTTACCAGCACACTTTCTAGTGGCACTGAAATTGTAATTAAAAACTCGCACGACGAAGTAGTATTAAGCCACAGTGCTGCTAAGACCTTTAATCATTTGTCGGCTGGCACGACCAAATTTGAACTTGGTAGTACTTATACAATTTATATTGACGATGAAGAATATGAAGAATTTACGGTTTCAGAGATTACTACTGTAATTGGAAATACAAATTCTGGTTTTGGCCCAAATTCAGATCAAGATAGACCGCAAGCACCGCCTGATAAAAAGTTTTAAATTTTACATTAGCTTTATGACTTTTTGTGTTATAATTATCTAAAAGGAGGTAAATGCAGCTAATCGTAATACTACTCGGGACAGTGTCTGTATTGACATTTTTGTCCGGTTTAATTGTTTTCTTAGGAGCAAAGAAAGGTAGCCGAGCACACTCTGCTTGGTTTTTCTCGGCAGCTATTTTTGCGACCGTTTGGATGATTTCTATTTGTTTATTCTTGACTGCAAAACCCGACAGAATGGCTATGATTGATTGGCATGTGAAATGGACTTTTGCCAGTGCGATTTTGCTTGACGCCTCGTTCTTAGGTTATGTAGCATGGAAAGAAAAATACGGTAAAATACTTACTTCCATTTTCTTAGTTCTTGGT
Organism: Candidatus Saccharimonadota bacterium; assembly: GCA_017533605.1. Lineage (GTDB taxonomy): Bacteria > Patescibacteriota > Saccharimonadia > Saccharimonadales > Saccharimonadaceae > Nanosyncoccus. The sequence goes on from JAFWKF010000001.1 coordinate 6,301, forward strand.
TTACTGCTTGTTGGCACGATCTTTTTAAAACCAGAATTATTATATAAGGAAGTGATTTTAGCAAATACAGGCAACAGTGTAGTCATGAATATTAGCGCTCTTTATTTTGCCTACATTGCTTTCTTTGGTTTGATTGTTCCGGCAATTATTATTTATCTCTTAAAGCAATTTATAAAAACTCGTTCGGATCGCACTAAAGGTGGTGATCTCGTAATAATGCTAAGCTTCGGTGGTTCTAGTACTATTGTCTTAATCGTTAATCTAATTATGCCTCTCTTCGGTAACTGGAGTATGATTTGGCTTGGGCCTCTTGCACTTTCTGCTACGATTATTGGTTTTTATTACACGATTTTGAAATACAAATCATTAAACCTTGCTTCTGCATGGTTAAAAATATTTTCATACATTGTAATCTTTGCCTCGCTCGCAATTGTTTATATGATTATCTTTTCACTAATATTCGCGGCTCTCTTCCGTGGTTCTACGCCTTCTATTGAAGTGATTATTCTAAACTTCTTAATGGTAATTGTTTTCTTAGTTTTGATGCCAGCAATCAATCGCGTCATGGTAGATGTACATTCCCAAATTTCTGGTTCAAAAACTAAAGTAAGTAAAGGCGATAATGAACACGCCTGATTCTTCAGCTAAACGTTCTAAAATGACAGTTTTACTGTCTGTCAATGCTGCCGCTATTCTTGTGGCTGGGATTTTAATCGCTAGTGCAATTTGGTTTAATGGCGGTATGACTTTCCGTGCCGTGGATGAACGTTCTGACATCGTATCTGATGATATGAGTGAGACTGGGCTTATTGATTCTGTAACTGATTCCAATAATACTAGTTCAGTAGCCGTAAACACTATCGGCAATGATGATTATATTTCTACATCAAGTCACGAGTTTGATAATTCTCCAGTTCCAGCGGGGGAGCTTTGGAATGAAAGTTCAATCGTGATTTATGCCACGCCCGATATAGATTTATGCGTTGGCGGCGGACTTTCGGAATTAGGTGAAATGTATTGGCAGACTTCTGACGCCAGTGTGATTAGTGGATTTTTTAATTCTGCACGGACTTGGTTAGGTTATGATGACCAGGTTTGTCGTTATCCCGTAATAAAGGGATATGGAACTACTGTTGTTACGGCAGGTACTTATGATGGTTTGCGTAAGGATTCTATTACTGTGACCGTAATTGAGCCACCAGTAGAACAATGGGAACATGAAGTTTTAACCTTGGTTAATAAAATCCGCATCAAGAATAACTTAGAGCAACTTGCTTGGGGTGAAACTTGCGAATCGGCAGCTGATGTTCGTGCCAATGAAACGAAGATTCTTTATAGTCATACTAGGCCAGATGGTTCAAGCTGGTCTACCGTTTGTGAAGCTCCAGAATCTGGCGGCATCAGCGGTGAAAACTTAGCTATTGGTAACGCCGCGGTTTCGCCTGCTACTGTAGTAGCGCTTTGGATGGGCAGCGAAGCACACCGTGCTAATATCCTTAATCCTGATTATGATAAACTTTCCGTTGGTTTTGTATTTGATATTAATTCCGACTACAAGACTTATTGGTCGCAATTCTTTAGCACTTATTGATAAAACTTATTTTCTATCATTGTACCGAGACGAGAAATGTTTTTGAAGTCAACATGGTTGGTCATTACGACTACGATAAAATGACGGTTTTCTTCTGGAAATTCTATAATTGCCGCGTCGTGATAAATATTCCAGTATTTTCCATCGGGGTTATAATCCCAGCCGACTTTATTATAGACATTGGCTCTATAAAACCCGCTCGGCAAACCTTGGCGCCAATTATAATAGTTGGTGGTTGGCTGAATCAAAAATGATTCTTTCATTTGCCTAATTAAACCTTCATTTTTGATGTCTGTATGATTGTAGTATATTTTCATCATTGCAGCGATATCTTTTGGATTTGAAATCAGATGCGAAATCTCTGAGTTAGTAATATTGAAGTCGCTTGCGATAATATTATCTAATTCGTCGTGGCCAATGATGCCCCACAAAGTTTCAGCACAAGGTGAATGAGACTCACGGATAGCAAGATTTAAACATTCTAAAATAGTATGCCCCGTAGTTCCAGCCATAGCATTTGCATCCATAGTGCCGTTTTGTAATCTGCGGTATCCTTCATAGACTACGAATAGCTTATATAGTGAAGCTGTATTATAGTTTTCATCGGTATTGTATTCGCCAACTATCTCGTCGCGTTCAATGTCATAGATTAAGACACTTTTATTGCCGCCCGTGGAAGTTGCCCATTCATCAACTACTGGTTGAAAGTCTGTTTTTGGGATTTCTGGCGCGGTTTTGTCTTCCGAAACTACCTCTGTTATTCCTTCAGTTTCTGGTGGTTCTGTTTCAGGTGTAATAATTTTAGGCTTAAACATCAAAATTAAGTATCCTAGACCAATAACAATACCAGCTTCTATTATGGCTAGCGACACTAATACTATAATCTTTTTTATGGTCTTACGCTTATTAGACGATTTAGAAACCATTGTGAAGTTTCCTTATCCATTAATTTGGTTTGCATATCTGCATCGTAGACGGTTGGGACGATCTTAGTTTGCAAAAGCTTGTCTTCATAATAATAGTTAGCGAGAATCAGACTTCTGGTAGTACCTGGCCACCAAACTTGGTCAAAGAATAGGTTACCTAGTCCATAATAGATCACGCCGTTGCCATATAGCTCGTAAGTTTGGGGTTGGTGAGCCGATGTTCCGACCACCATATCAGCACCAAGGTCAATTAAATGCCTGAAGAAGCCGACTTGGTCGCCGGCGGCAGAGTTAGCGTAGTCGCAGGTGGCGTCTTCGTATTCTGAAGCGTAGGCGCTACATTCGTAATACTGGATATCTACCAGTACGAAATCCCCGCGAGCTTTAGCGGCATTAATGTCTTGGACTGCTTTTTCTTCGTAATATTGATTTGCACCTGGAGAATTATCATAAGTGGCACCGCCAGTAGATAAATTATAGGCCAGGAAGGTGATATTATTTCCCTTTTCGCTGATTTCTAATGGGATAGCCGCTTCGTCGGCAGTTTTACCTCCACCAACTATTTTTATGTTATTAGCATTGTATATATCTATGGTCTCAGTAGCGGCTACGTCACCACAGTCCTGGTTGTGATTGCCAGTTAGCTCAACAATATCTAAGCCAATAGCAAGTAGCGTATTAATAAATCCTTTTTTAGAACAAATGTTGTCGTAGCTAGCAAAATCCGTAAAGGAAGATTCATTTGAAGTATGTGTTAAATCAAAACCGGAGAGAAAAGTGCCAATTTCACTGGCGAAATAAGTAGCATCGCCGCCTACGGCATCATATTTTCTATTCATCCCACGAGACAGAGCCGTGACGCCAGTTTGCGCAAATGAAAGCACGGTAGATTTATCTGGGAAAGTTTTAGTGAAAGTTTCTTCAACAAGAGGCTGAATTTCGTCTTCATATTTTTCAGATTCAAATTTGATAGTGCGGAAAACAGCGCCTGAATCAAAAGTGTCTAAATAGTACTTTCCGTCCATACTGAGCAGTTTTTTATTAAATGAGAGGTCCTCGATTGGGATCAATGCATATTCATTTTCGATAAATTCTGAGGTGTCTTCCCTTGTGTCATAAAAATCGGCGGTAGGGACCGAAATAGAATATAAGTATTCGCCTTCTTTTAGTTCTGGCCTAGTATAGCTTTCTTCAGCCGAAATAGTGACGTCTTTGTCCAAATCAATTTCTTCAGTGAAAATAGATTTTAACAGTTCTAATTCACTAGCATTTAGACTTTCATCATAATATACTACGCCTGGAATACGAAAAATACCGGTTTTAGTAAAGAATTGAATACCAAAAAATGCCAATAAAAATATAACAATAAAAACGGTCAGTCCAGTAAAAAAGTTCTTTTTGCGATTACTTTTCATCCTCGCCATATAATATGTATTATATGATATAATAATCTTATGTTCAAGTGGGCAAGTCTCTTTAATCGTGATGAGTTCGAACGTGATATTGAATCGTTAAATGGCCGTGTAAAATGTCGTGTTTGCTTAGAAAATGGCAAAATAAACTATTCTGTATATCGCGATAATAAAATTGTAATCAAACCTTCAAATCTTGGCTTTTTAATTTTTGGCGAAGAACCGTTAGGTGATAAATTAAAACTAGTGCGCGAGCATCGTAAGCGGCATATTGAAACCTTTGAAATGCTTTGGGGCGAGGATAGATTTGTCAAAAACAATTATATTGAATCGGCCTTTTATTTAACAGAGACTAGAGAGCCTTATCGAATTTTTACTTTAAGATTTAGAGTGTTTGATAGTGGCGTGGCTTTTCGATACGAAATACCACCTCAACCAAAATTTAGACAGATTACTTTGAAAGACGAATTAACTGAATTTAGACTAGATTTAAACACGGTAGCGTGGAAAATCCCAGCCTATCAACCTGATCGTTATGAATATGACTATGAGAGAGCGATTGTTTATGATCTAAAAAGTTCGGTCCACACACCGCTGACGATGCGTACGCCAAGTGGTGTTTATCTATCCCTGCACGAAGCGGCGTTATATGATTATGGCTCGATGACTTTAAAACTAAATGCAAATAATGCCCTAAAATCTGATATTACTCCTTTGTCCGATGGCAGTATCGCGCATGTTTCTTTGCCCTTTAAGACACCATGGCGTTTAATTATGCTGGCTGATTCTGCGATCGAACTGACTACTAATAGATTAATGTATGCTTTGAATGATCCGCCTAAAAATGATTTTTCTTGGGTTAAAACTCTTAAATTTATTGGAATCTGGTGGGCAATGTATGTAGGTGAGTGGACTTGGGCGCCTGGCGAGCGACATGGTGCCACCACAGAACACGCAAAAGAATACATTGACGCAGCGATTAGGCTTGGTATTTCCGGGCTCTTGATTGAAGGTTGGAATGAAGGTTGGGAGGGCGATTGGCTTGAAAATGGTGTCAACAATAGTTTTACAGTCGCTACACCTGATTTTGATTTTGAAGCCGTGGCAAGATACGCTAAACAGAGAAAAATTGAAATTGTGGGCCACCACGAGACGGTTGGCTTTGTAGATAATTACGAAAGACAGCTGCAGTCAGCTTATAATTATTATGCCGTAAATGGCGTGCATTATATTAAAACTGGTTATGCGGGCAGTAAAATGCTAATTAATGGTCGCCGAGAATATCATCATTCGCAAGCCGGCGTCAAACATTATCAAAAAACTGTCGAATTGGCAGCAAAAAAACACATTTGTCTTGATATCCACGAACCAATTAAAGGAACCGGCATTGAACGCACTTGGCCTAATTTATTATCCCGTGAAGGTGCAAGAGGTCAAGAATATGAAGGCGGAGCTCTAAAACCTTCTCACGCTTGTTATTTGCCATATACAAGGTTACTTTCTGGTGGAATGGACTACACGAGTGGTATATTTGATATTGCCAACAGCGTAAAAAGAATTTCTACCACTTTGGCTCGCCAAATTGCTTATTATGTGACGATTTATTCTGGTATGCAAATGGCTGCTGATAGACCACATATTTACGAAGATCGCTTTCCGGAAGTTTTTAAATTTATTCGTGATGTGCCAACTAGTTTTGATAAAACTATACCTTTGATGGGCGAAATCGGGGTCTATTATGTTGTAGCGAGAAAAGACCGCGATAGTAATGATTGGTATATTGGAGGCGTTACTAATGAGGAAGGCCGGCATGTACATATTTGTCTTGACTTTCTATTTCCGGATGGTGCGTATGAGGCTAAAATCTACTGCGATGCAGATAATGCACATTATCGCGATAATCCCTTCGATATCAATATTACGACTAAAAAAGTTGGCAACAAAGATTATTTAGATTTGTATCTTGCGCCCGGTGGTGGTTTTGCAATAAGATTAAGAGGCCCAAATAATTAAACGGTGAGTTGAATTTTTATTTCCTAGATCTTCGCCGGCACAGGTCATAATTACGATCGTATCAGTTTTTTCGGATTTTAATAATTTATTCATCTTGATTTCGTTTGTCGGTAGTGTCTCAGTTTTATACACCTTGTAAGTTTTGTTATTATAAATAATTGTATCTTCTAGCTCAATTTTATCTAAATCTTTAAAAACAGTGCTTTGATGACCAAAGAGAAAAGTTTTATTTGTAGCTCGGGTGAAACTTCCGACAATTGTGTCGGGTGTGGGCAAGGTGCCATCTTCTAGTTCAACCGTGGTAACGTCAGAAACGAGGCCAATTTCTGGAATATTTAATCGCCCAGAAACGGCATAGCTTTTAGCAGCTTCAGCAGGTTGTAATCCGATGATAATATATGCGGCAAAGCACACAAAATAGACCACTACGGCTATATATTTAAAGCTAAGATGTTTTCTTAACTCCACCTCTCCTCCTTAAAAATAATTATAGCACAAGTGTTTTAATTATTACAAGCCCGGATTAAACATTTTTAGCTTTTTTTCATGCATTTTGTAGTTTTTGTCATGCGAGGCGACCTCAGCCCAAAATGCGCGTGAATGATCCATATGATTTAAGTGAGCAAGTTCGTGCAAAATCACATAATCCCTTAGAGTTTCTGGTACTTTCATTAAGCCAATATTTAGAGAAATGGTTTTATTGGACGAGCAACTACCCCACCTAGTGTTAGCGTGAGTAAGGCGACATTTTTCATATTTATAGCTGTATCTTTTGGCATAGTATTCCAAACGATACGGCAAATACTCTTTTGCTTTTTTCATTAATTGTTTTTTCTGATAATCTCTCGCACGTTGCTCATTAGGGTTTCTGACTGGTAGTTTTTCTCGGATCATGGCGCGATTGGAATTTAAAAAACGCTTCGCGAGAAACTCGGAAGTGTATTTTGGCACGGACATTTGTAAACGCCCGGACGTCGAAATGCTAAATTTAATATTCTTTGAGAGTGGACTCTTCCTGACAATTACTTCGCCAAATTCTTTATCTTTTATTATCATTTATTTTCTGAAAGATCTGCTAAACCAGTAATTACGTGCCTGGTTTGAGTTTCAAAAGTGTGTTTACCAGACAAAATAATCGGATGTTCTTCTTCGGTTGGAGCTTCTAGCTCAGAAACGGCCTTATCATAAAACTCTTTAGCTTTTGAAACTGATTTAAATTTTGATTTTAGACGAGCACGGATAGTGTTAATATCGGTTTGAATCCAAACTAAGGAAGGTTCGTAATTAAATCTACGAAGTACATTTCTGACTTCAATGCGATCTTTTTCGGTGCCAATTTCGCCTTCAATTAAAATGGTTTGTTTAGTTTTTAAAATTTCGGCCAATATTACTAATATTTGATCGTGAGTAAAACCATTCATTTCTTTTAATTCGGTTAAATCGTAGTGAGCTAAATTAAATTTTCTACTAAACTTTTCGCAAAAAGTCGTTTTGCCGCTACACGGAGCGCCAAATATCAGGAGTCCTCTGGGTTTGTGATTACTATTACCTTCCATAATACCTCTATTATATCACATTATGGCAGGGGCAGAGGGACTTGAACCCCCGACACCAGGTTTTGGAGACCTGTGCTCTACCAACTGAGCTATACCCCTAAATGTACTGTTTCTATTTTAGCACACTTATTATACAAATTAAAATAATTGTGGTAAACTTATATGAATGAAAATACTAATGCTTGGCTGGGAATTGCCACCTCATAATAGCGGAGGGCTTGGCGTGGCCTGTTTGAACATGGCGCGCGCACTAGCTAAAGAAGGTGCAGATATTGATTTTGTGCTGCCTTACTCTGCTGAGCATCCGCATGTAAAATTTATGCATGTTTTGTCTGCTACTTCGCTAGACCCAATTTATCGTTTTGGTGGTGGTTCTTACGACTCGTTAAACATTTCAGAAAAAAATATACCTGATTACAAGGAAGACCGTATGCTTTCTATTCGTGAAGTTCAGGAAGAATATTCCAAATATGTTGAAAAATATTTAATCGATAGTCATCCAGATGTAATACATGCTCATGATTGGCTAACCTTTGAAGCTGGAATGATGGCTAAGAAAAAACATCATATCCCGCTAATTGCACATGTTCATGCTACGGAATTCGATCGTTCTGGTATGCGAGTGGGTAATCCCCTAATTCATGAGATTGAATACGAAGGCTTGATGATGGCTGATAAAATTATCGCTGTTTCTGAAGCCACTAAGCGTATTATTTATGAAAAATATCATATTCCTTTAAGCAAAATTGATGTGGTTTATAATTCTCTCGATGAGGATTACGAAAAGTCTGATTATAGGTTCGAAAAAGATTTATATAACTATGCTAACGATTTAAAAAACGATGGGTATATAGTCGTTGCCACAGTCGGACGCTTCACAATTCAAAAAGGACTCAAAAACTTAATGAAGGCAGCTGCACTGGCTATTTCTAAAAATCCTAAATTATTGTTTGTTTTTGCTGGTGACGGTGAAGAGAGAAATGAATTAATTGAACTTGCGGCTGAACTTGGTATTTCTAAAAACGTGATATTTACTGGTTTTATCCGCGGTAAAAAACTAAGAGATATTTATTCTATAGCTGATATTTTTGTAATGAGCTCAATTTCTGAGCCATTTGGTTTAACTGCGCTTGAGGCAGCCCATCATGGTGACGCTTTGATACTGACAAAACAATCTGGCATCTCTGAAATTATTTGGTCGGCAATGACTTATGATTTCTGGGATGTGAAGAAACTTGCTGATGAAATTGTCGCTATTGCTGGTAATCCGTCGCTAATGGACACTCTGCGTGACGATGTGAGGGCAGAATACCAACAAATATCCTGGGATGAGGTTGCAAAAAAGTGTCTGTCTATTTATAATAAAGTTGCAAAGCATAAGAGGAAATAAATGCGGTCAATTTGTTTATACTTACATATACATCAACCGCTCAGGTATCGTGAGTATTCAATTTTTAATGTCGCAAATAGTTCCAATTATTTTGAAGATGATTATTACGGTCGTCAGTCTAATGAAAGAATCTTCAAAAAGGTGACCGAAAAAAGTTACCGTCCGATGTTAAACTTATTAGAAAAAAATATTAAGAAGTATCCTCAGTTTAAAGTTTCATTATCAATCACTGGCACTTGGCTTGAGCAGGCTGAGAAGTGGGCGCCAGAATTAATTGATCAAATTAAATATTTAGTAAGTCGTGGGCAGGTTGAGATTGTCGGTGAAACCTATTATCATTCGCTGGCTTTTTATTACAATATTGATGAATTTGAAGCTCAAGTTAAAATGCATGAAGATAAAATTCATGAGTTATTTGGTGTGGTTCCTAAAGTATTTCGCAATACTGAGCTTGCTTATAATGATGCTGTAGGCAAATGGGCAGATGAAAAAGGCTATATTGGTGTTTTAGCGGAAGGTTGGGATAAAATTCTGGGCTGGCGCAGTCCAAATTATGTATATAAAGCCGCTGGTTGCAAAAATTTAAAGCTTCTTCTTAAAAACTATCGTCTTTCAGATGATATCGCTTTTAGGTTTTCTGATCGCAACTGGAGCGAATGGCCCCTCACAGCACAAAAATATCAAAGCTGGCTAGAAGTTGAGTCGCTCCGTGGTAATTTAATTAATTTATTTATGGACTTTGAAACTTTTGGTGAGCATCAATGGGCCGATACTGGTATTTTTAATTTTATGGACATTTTAATTGCTTCATGGCTTGATGGTGGTAATAATTTCTTAACTGTAAGTGAAGCTTGCAATTCTGCTGATGCAGTCGATGAAATATCTATGCCTAACACTGTGACTTGGGCTGACACTGAACGCGATTTATCAGCTTGGTTTTCTAACTCCATGCAAACTCAAGCGACTGACGTGCTTTTCGAATTGCGTGACGCTGTAATAGCTAGCGGTGATGAAAGATTAATTGCAGATTGGCGCAGAATGACAACTTCTGATCATACATATTCTATGTGTACTAAATACTGGCACGATGGTGACGTGCATGCTTATTTCTCTGCTTATGCTTCGCCATATGAGAGCTTTATGTATTTTATGAATGTACTGCGAGATATAAGTTACCGAACAAAAAAATAATCCCCGAAGGGATTATTTTAACGTTTCTTTTCTTTGACTTCGTTGCGGCCGAGATTTTTCTTAGTTTCGGTAAACAAAACGTGCTTTCTAAGTACTGGGTCGTATTTGCGCAAAGAAAGCTTGTCTGGTGTGTTCATAGTGTTCTTTTTAGTATAATATGCACGAACACCCGATTCTTCCGAAACGAGCCCAACTAACTTTCTCTTGGTATTATTCTTCTTTGCCATAACTTCGTTTATTTTACCATAGATTAAAAAAAATGGCAAGACTTTTAATCTTGCCATCGAGAGAAAGATAGGCCACGATTATCGTTTATAACCGCTTCCGCCACAGTAAACGCACTTGATACGGTTAACGTCATAACCGGCACCATTGCAGTGAGGACATTTAGAGGGCGTATAGCCCAGCCCGCATCTTCCTTCGTGTCTGTCGCGCTCAGCTTCGGTCAAAAACGGTTTACCGCATTTGCTGCAGGACCACGTCATTCTCTCACCCCCTTTCTATAATGTGCTTGTTAAAACACCTTTGTGCCGGTATTATAAATGTTTTTTGGCTATTTTGCAAGCAGTAGCTCAATGAATTGTTTAATGTCTTTTAGACCTAGTTTATCGTTGGCTGGAACGAAAATTTCCGGGTCATCAATAAATTTTAGACTAACAGTTTGATTATAAACGGCCACCATCAAATTAACTAGGGCTTTTTCGTCGGCAGAATTAAACTCGTAGACCTTGTCATAGACTAAGCCGTCCTGGTCTGGCGTAACAAAGAGAATATGGGCTTTTTCAACTTTGTAGTTTTTATAAGTTGGAGAGTTGTTTAGTAGTAACTTATAAAAGCCAAGTTGGAGCATATATTTATATAAAGTAGCGTGGGACTGCCATTTTTCTTTGTGATAGCCGCCGGTTTTGTAATCATAAATCTCAATCGTTTTGGCTTTGTCGTCAATGGTGATGTGATCAATTTTGCCAACTACCGGCACGCCTTCTATGGTGAGTTTTTCAGGACCAAAGTTAATCTCGGCTTTACCTTGACGCAGAATTTTGCCAAATTCTTTAAGCGAAATAGCAAGATTGGCTGGCCCTTTTTCGCGTAGAGATTGCTTAATATCGGTGGCTAGTTCGCGTTTGTCTAATTCATTAAGGAAATATTGCACTGCTTCTTCATCGGAAATATTTTTATTGGTTACCTCTTCAAAAGTTTGATGAATGAGATTACCAAAGGCCAAGTATTCGGTTTCGGGTTCGCGCGGAGCGCCTAAAATGTAGTTTTTAAAGAATTCTTGCGGGCCAGCATAGACGATATCAATAAACGAAGTGAGACTAGACGCAGACATTTTGTAGTTTTTGATGCGTTCTTTATAGATTGCGCGCATGTCTGGCGAGTCGGCAGTGTAGGTATTTAGCCAGTTTTTAAGATTATCACTAGCCAGAGCAACATCGGATACATTATATATAGTTTTGACTTCTTTATCTGGCAAAAATGGCGAATAAACTTTGTCACCTTCGGTATATTCTTCTAAGTATTCTAGGCGAGCAGGTGATTTACCGCTAAAATCACGCAGGGCATTCGTAATAAATAGCGTGTGTTTGGCGCGCGTCAAAGCGACATACAAAATACGCAATCTTTCGCCATCAGTCATGCCAGTATGACGAATTTGTTTTAGGTTACTTGGTAGCGCGAGAGTATTATTATTGCCTTTACCTTTACCCCATGATAGATGATCAGCTGATAGAATGAAAACATATTCAAATTCAAGTCCTTTGGCTTTGTGGGCGCTAAGTAGCGAAACGGCCGAATCGGCATCGCGATATGGACTGGTAATAGTTAAAGGCATTTCGGCCTCAATATAATCGTCTAGCATAGTAATTAAATCGGCGAGTTTTAGACTTTTATCGCCAAAATGCTTGTTTAATTTGCCACGCAGGGCGGCAAGGTTTTCATATAAAGCGAAGGTTTGATAGTCATCGGTAGAATAGTGTTTCAAAAATGGCGAACGATAACCATTTAGTTCGCTAGCGCCAATTAAATAGTCCAGGAAGATTTCTAATGGCTCTGTAAATGAAACTGAAACTAAATCGGCAATAAATTTAGTTACTTGCTGGATTTCTGGGTTTTCGGATTTAGCTAAGTATTCAAAGACCGATTTTTTATCATATTTTGCTGCGGCAATTTGCTTAATTACTTCAAGCATTGGGAGTTTGAAAAATGGGTAAGATAATATCTCCATTATGGAAACATTTTCGTTGCGCTCGTTTGCTAGCTCATAAACATAGCGCGACAAAGTGAATAATTGGTGCATTTCTTCGTTTTCTAGTAGATTATCACGTTTGTCATAGGCGATTTTAATGGCGGGATGAGATTTTAAAAATGGTAAAAGTGGCATAAAGTATTTAGTTTTATAAGAAATCACTGCTATTTCGTTTTGATCTACACCTGATTTAATTAATTCGTCAATTTTGTTGGCCACGAAAGCGCATTCCATATCAGAAGACATGAATTCGTAACGTGAGATTTGAGAAGTTTTGGGATCTTTTTGATGTGCGGTGAGAGCCTTGTCCGCAAAACGATCCGGGGCTTGATTTATTATCTCGCGTGAAAAATCAAGGATTTCTTGAGTGCTACGATAGTTTTCGGTTAGGGGAATGACTTTGGCGTTGTAGTGGTTTTGGAAATCAGTAAGGTTGGTTGAGAGTGCGCCTTGGAACTCGTAAATTGCTTGGTCATCATCGCCAACCGCCATAATGACCGGTTTTTCGTACTTAGTGAGTTCTTTAATAATAGCAAACTGCGAGGGGTTAGTGTCTTGGAACTCGTCAAGCATAATAAATTGATAGCGTTCGCTAAGTGTAGCTCTAAAGCCTTCATCATTTTTTAAAATCTTGACCGCTTCTTCAATCATGTCATCAAAATCGTATAAGCCGTTGTCTTTTAAATAACTATTGTAGCGCCCCATAAGGTTCGCGACGCTAAGCAGCTTTTTATTGGCAATGCGATCAGAAAGGCGGTAGTTCCCTTTACCATCTTTTTCAAAATAAGTATCTTTCCAGTTTGATAAGGGGCCTAATTTTTGGTCGCTTTCGGCTAAAATGATGGCATCTTTTAAGTCCCTTGCTAGGATAGAAATAGAACGCTCAATTTTAGTAGAAGAGTCTTCGCCGAGAGCAATTAATGGAGCGGATTCCTCGTAATTTTTTAGTAGTTCGTAAATTGGCTGATAGGCGTTTTCGTAAGATTCTTTAAACTTGTATGGTACTAAGTTAGAAAGTAATGGTGAAATGGCGCTTGAGAGAATTTTGGAATCTTCGGCGTTTTGCTCAGCGATTAGTTTTAAATCCTCGGCGGTGAGATTCGCGGATTTAGCAGAAGATATTATATCTATAATGTTTTTAACATTGTCACCATGTAGAATATCAGAGGGCGGAAGTTCGCTTTGCAAATTTTTCACAATTTTAAACTGCGTAATTTCGTCAATTGGCGAATCTAAGCGGCGGTCGTAGGTTTCACTATAGTTTTTATACTGAGCTAAAATATCTGATCCAAAAGTGTGGTAAGTATTTACATTTACCTTGGCGCCAGCTTTGCCGACGATAGTTTTAAGGCGTTCACGCATATTAGTAGCGCCCGAATCAGTAAAGGTCATACATAAAATGTTTTCTGGGTTTGCATCAGTGGTTTTTAAAATGTAGGCTACTTTTTCTGATAATAGCTGAGTTTTACCAGTGCCTGGGCCGGCTAAAACAAGTAATGGTCCTTCTAGATATTCTACGGCCTGCTTTTGTTGTTCGTTTAATTGCATAACTCTTCCTTTAGACTTCGCCAATTAATTTAATGGATTCAGATTCGGGAAGCTCTTCTACGTGGCCGAGCTTCTTTTCAATTTGACGTGAAGTAGTTTTGGCAGATTCAATTTTGTTAGCAGATTCTTGGAGTTTCTTTTGGACGCCTTCTAAGAGATCGCCGAATTTACCAAACTGAGTTTTGACTGCGCCGAGCACCTGCCAAACTTCAGCGGAACGTTTTTCTATGGCTACAGTACGAAAGCCCATCAAAAGCCCGGATAGCATTACTGGCAAAGTGGATGGAGAAGCAATAGTGATATCGTGTTTTTTACGGATTTCGTCTGACAGACCAGGAATACGAATAATCTCGGCGTAAAGTGATTCTGTAGGTACAAACATAATACCAAAGTTTGTAGTTTTGGGCGGGTCAATATATTTAGATGAAATCTTTTTAGCCTGCTCTTTAACATCGTTTGCGAGAGCCTTTTGATAAGTAGTTATATCAGCTTTTTTGCCTGCATCGTAAGCGGCGATTAGACGCGAATAATTCTCTACTGGGAATTTTGAATCAATTGGTAGATAGACGGTTTGATCTTTGCCCGGCATTTTAACGGCAAATTCTACGCGATCGTTAGAACCTTGCTTGGTGATGATGTTTTCTTCGTACTGAGTTTTATTAAGAGTATCTTCTATGATGGCGCCAAGTTGAACTTCGCCGTAAATACCGCGAGTTTTAACGCCTTCCATCACCTTTTTTAAGTCGCCAACTTCAGTAGCCATGGATTTCATTTCGCCCAGGCCTTGATAAACCTGGGTTAATTGAGTAGAAATTGATTTAAAACTTTCATTAAAACGTTTTTCTACGCTGGCTTTGAGCTTTTCGTCGACGGTTTCGCGCATTTCTTCAAGCTTTTTTTCGTTGCCAGTCTGCAGGCGCTCTAAGTTTTCGGATATTTCCTTGCGATTTTCGCGGAAATTGCGATCAATTGATGGATTAATTTTAGAAATCTCGCCTTCAACCCGAATTAAGCGTTCTTCCACTGATTTAAGATTGTTATTTGCAGGTTTTTTGAAGAGCAAAATTATTAAAAGAACAATAATAATTACTCCTAATACCAATAATGCTATATCCATAAGAAAATTATACCATATAATAACATATGTGATATAATGTCTTTATGCCGAGTTAGCTCAGTTGGTAGAGCAACGGTTTTGTAAACCGTAGGTCGTCGGTTCAAGCCCGACACTCGGCTCCATTTTTTTAGTAATTAGTAGCTTTTAATTCAAAGTATGCTTGTGGGTGGTCGCAAACTGGGCATACCTCAGGAGCGTTTTTACCAACTACAATGTGTCCGCAGTTGCGGCAAATCCAAATAGCATCGCCATCGCGAGAGAATACTTTTTTGTCCTTAATGTTTTTGAGTAATTTACGATAACGTTCTTCGTGAGATTTTTCAATTTTGCCAACTTCATCAAATTTTTCGGCGAGCTCATCAAAACCTTCTTCACGAGCTGTGGCGGCAAATTCTTTGTACATGTCGGTCCATTCGTAGTTTTCGCCATCAGCCGCGGCTTCTAGGTTGGTTTCGGTGTCTTCTACAGCGCCACCATGAAGCTCTTTATACCACATTTTGGCATGTTCTTTTTCGTTGGCGGCAGTTTCTTCAAAGATAGCCGCAATTTGCTCGTAGCCGTCTTTTTTAGCTTTAGAAGCAAAAAAGGTGTATTTGTTGCGAGCCTGTGATTCGCCAGCAAAGGCTTTGTTTAGGTTTTCTTCGGTTTTAGTACCGGTATATTTAGTTTTCATTTAACTCCTTTCTTTTATATACAAGTGTACCCACCATCAACTGGCATAATTAGGCCAGTAACATATGATGCTTCTTCTGAAGCCAAAAACACTACCGCGGCGTCTAGTTCGCCAGGTTTGCCATATCGTTGCATTGGTACATGAGTTTTAGCAAATTCTTGGAACCTTTCAGTATCTAGGACTTGTTTAGTGAGCTCAGTTTCAAAATAGCCCGGGCAAATAGCATTACAGGTAATACCGTCAGTAGCTAGTTCTGCAGCTACTGCGCGCGTAAAATTCACTACAGCACCTTTTGACGCATGATAGGCGACAGTATGTATCTCGGTATTACCGACTAGGCCGTACATGGAGGCGATATTAATAATACGGCCATATTTATGTTTTTGCATGATTTTGGCAAATGCGCGGGTCATTTTGAAAACGCTAGTTTCGTCTGTGGCGATGGTGAAGTCCCACTCTTCGTCGGTCATTTCTACTACGCCTTTGTCTTTAGATGAGCCGGCACAGTTTAATAAAATATCAACTCTTCCAAACTCTTTTTCGGTGGCTTTGGCGGCATTATTAATATCTTCCGTTGAAGTAACATCACATTTAATTGCAATAACCTTGCTGGCGCCTGCCTTTAATAATTTTGGTTTAAATTCGTCTAGTCTTTCTTTGCGGCGGGCGAGAATTACTAAATCTGCGCCTTGACGCGCTAGCGCTAATGACATTTGCTGGCCTAGACCAGAAGAAGCGCCAGAAACTACCGCAACCTTACCTTTAAGATTAAACATTTACACTCCTTTCTTAAAATATATTATATCAAATTATGCTAAAATAACATTATGGAAAAAGAGCGCGGCAAAGCGATTTTAAAGTCCGGATATTTGTTTATCCTCACAAATTTTTTGTTGGCGGTATTTAATATTGTAATCGGGCTATTATCTAATTCTCTAGCAATTATTTCCGATGCAGCGCATAGTTTAATTGATGCGATTTCTGGATTTTTGGTAATTATTAGTGAAAAACTAGCTAGCCATGATAAATTTAGCGCAAAACGCGAACAGATTGAACGAATCACAACTGTAATAATTGCTATCATTATTATAATAACTGGTATAGAAATCATAGTTGAATCAGTTGAAAAGATTTTAGAACCTGAAGAAGTTGAATATTCTCTACCGGTGATTATTATATTAATCGCAAGCATTCTTGCAAAATATGGTCTGGCATATTATTTAAAGAAAACTGGTAAAAAAGTAAAGTCGCAAGTAATTGTTGCAAGTGGCGCAGAAACAATGAACGATTGCTGGATTTCGGTGGTAGTTTTACTTTCTGCAGTTATTTATTTGATTTGGCAGGTAGATATTGAAGCATATGTAAGCATATTAATTTCGCTTGTAATTATAAAGATTGGGTTGGAATTTATTTTCCCACATATTTCATCTCATCATCATCACCATCTCGAGCAAGATGCTGATCATAATCATTGCCATAAAAAATCTCCTAAATAAAAATGGAGCCGCGAACCGGGTTTGAACCGGTGACCTCATCCTTACCATGGATGCGCTCTACCAACTGAGCTATCGCGGCATACTTTCTGGTGCTGGAGGTAGGACTCGATTCGGAGAACGAGTCCGCTATTCGTAGCACATGCTAATGTGGTGCTGGAGGTAGGACTCGAACCTACGATGGAACTTAATCCGGCAGATTTACAGTCTGCTGTCATAGCCACTAGACGACTCCAGCATAGGAATATTATATCAAACTAAATTAAAAAATCAACGGCGACTAAATGCGTTTGCGGCCGGCATGAGGTTTAATTATTCTGTGGCTGTCCGTTGTTTTAGTTTTAGTTGTTTTATTAGTCCTAGCGGCAGTTTTCTTGACAACACGACGATGGGTTGTTTTTTTGTGAGCGTGACGCTGCTTAGCTTTGCTGTCACGGATGATTTGGGCTTCTACTCTTGCTGCAGTAGCAGTAGCAGCCTCGGTATCGCCGGCGGCTTCATAAATGGCTAGGATTTGGCGCAGCGTAGCAACTTTTGGGTCTAGTTCGTAAGCGCTCTCTAGGGCATTAATGGCTTTTTTGGTGTTGCCGAGTTTTTCTTCAGCTTTAGCTAGTGCAATATAGCGAGCAGGCACATCGCCTTCTAACTCAATAGCTTGATTAAAGGCCATGGCGGCTTTTTCATAGGCGCCGGTTTCTAGATAAATAAGGCCTACGTTGTGAATAGAAGCCGGATTGTTGTCTAGTGACTGGGCAATTTCAAAACACTCTACGGCTTCGTCATATTTTTGACCTTTGGCGTATAAAATACCTAGGCGGTTGTAGGCAGCGGCATTTTTCTCGTCAAATTTTAAGATGGTGAGCAGAGCTTTTTCAGCACGGAAAGGCTTGCGTTCTTTCATGGAAGTCTGGGCAATTTGCCAAAGCTTTTTCATCTGGGCTTTGTACTTAGGGGATTTTTCTTCAACTGGTTTGACCTTTGGTTCTACTGGGAAGAAAAAGATTAGGTATAGTACAAAAACAAATATAGCAAAAATTGCAATCATAAGTACATTTTAGCACAAATCGGCCACGAGGTGAAGTTTTATGTGGCCGTTCATGGCGATGTTGTCGTAAGCGGTAAGGAGTTTAGGGATTTTTTTAAGGAAAACATCTTTGTGGTTTAAAAAGTAGGCTTTATAAGACATCTCTATGGCAGTAGAAAGAATATTTAGGACGTATTCGCGGTCTTTATTCTTGGTAACTTCATTTGCAAAACTAATTAATCCTTGGTTCTTGATAGTAAGAAGCTTTTTGGCGAGAGTTTTTGTTTTCTCATCTGCAGTGATTTGCATACTTAAGGGTTCGGGGTTTTTAAGGAAATATATTGCGGAGCGGCTACGAATGGTAGGAAGGATTTTGGTAAGATTTTCGGTAATAAGTATAAAGTGAATATTTTCACCCGGCTCTTCAAGATTTTTTAAAATTGCATTGGCAGTTTCAGGCTGCATTTTGTCGGCTGGACGGATAATAATGTACTGAGATTTTTGTTGTTTGAGTTTTAATCTTTCTAGGACACTACGGATTTGTTCAATGGTAATCACGGTTTTTTCTTGCGGCTCTAAGACTATGGCATTTTTGATCGTAACTTTTTCGGTGCTGGGCAAAATAAAAATGGAAGTACTGTGGTTTTTAGCGATTTTTTGAATATCTGAGGCAGAATCAAAGAACATTTTCAAATTCCTTCGGCAAATCTGCAGTGAATGTTACGCGTTTGCCACCCGGAAGAGTAATTTCTAAGCTACTGGCGTGGAGATAAAGGCGGTCAGCCTTAGTGCCATAGACTGCATCGCCCACAATTGGATGGCCAAGATGCTCCATATGCACCCTTAATTGATGAGTGCGGCCAGTAGTAGGCTTTAGCTCCACTAATGAATATTTATCATTTGATTTGATTACTTTGTAATAAGTTTCAGATGGTTTGCCGCCAGCTTCTACACGAAAAGTAGTAGGGCGTTTTAAATTGCGAATAATCGGTAAGTCTATTTTAGCTTCGTCTAGTTTGGGGCGACCCTCAACGATGGCGTGATAGGTTTTGTGGGTTTTACGATCTTGAAATTGTTTTTTGAGAAATTTCTGGGTGGCTTCGTTTTTGGCCATGATTACTACACCGGAAGTATCGCGATCTAGGCGATGCACTAACAAGCCATAGCGCTCCAAAGTATTTTCGGGACAATATTCGCCTTTGGCCATTGACAAAAGCCCGGCTGGTTTATTTAAAACTATAACATTGTCGTCCTCGTAAATAACTTCTGGGACCAAATCGGCGTTTTTCATGTCTTCAGGGATTTTGAGGTCAATCTTGACGCCCGGCTCGTACTTTTTGTTGGGCTTAGTGACGGTTTCGCCATTTACTTTAACGAAACCCATCGCGATAAACTTTTGCAGAGTGGAACGATTGTAACTTTTATAGATTTCGGTCATTAAAATATCTAGGCGGACTTTTTCGGTAGCCGCTTCTTCTTCGGGTAAAGTCGTATCGCCATTAATCACCCTGGACATTGCGGGCTTACTGAATTTTTTACCGGTAATTATCATCTGAGACCAAACGCTTTCTGAACTGCGAGTAGTTTGCGATTAGCGACTTCGTTGGCGTACTTTTCGCCAGATTCTAATAAGGCATAGACCTGTTCGTCGGTGATTCCGGCAAGTTTAGCCTGGAAATCCGTGAGCATCGCCGAGACGCTAGCTGCAACTTGCTTTTTTAAATCTCCGTATCTGGTTTCGCCAGCCCAAGTGGCAATGACGTCTTGAAGCGGGACATTCGTAACTAGTGATTCAATTAACATTAAATTAGAAATGCCTGGCTGGCCCCACATATCAAACTTAATTTTGCCAAGTGAGTCGGTAGTAGCAGACATAATCTTTTTGGCGGCTTTTTCCGGCGAATCATCTAGCATAATTTTAGAGTTTTCGGCGGCAGTAGATTTGCTCATTTTCTTCTCTGGATTTAATAAATCGCGAATGCGGATACCGTCACTTACACCCATAAATTTAACTTGATCGGCGGTTTTGGCTGGAATAGTGAAAATATCGCCGTATTTGTGATTAAAACGAATTGCGATGTTACGAGTAAGTTCAATGTGCTGGAATTGGTCTTCACCAAGTGGGATATATTCAGCGTCGTAAAGTAAAATATCGGCGGCCATCAGAATTGGATAGTTAAAAATGCCTACGTTGCAAGATTCTTGACCTTTGGATTTTTCTTTAAACTGAATCATACGAGATGTTTCGCCCATAGTGGCCACACAATCAAGCATCCAGCAAAGCTCAGAGTGAGCTGGAACATAACTTTGACGGTAAATA
Source organism: Candidatus Saccharimonadota bacterium (assembly GCA_017533605.1). Taxonomy (GTDB): domain Bacteria; phylum Patescibacteriota; class Saccharimonadia; order Saccharimonadales; family Saccharimonadaceae; genus Nanosyncoccus. The sequence continues at coordinate 26,803 of JAFWKF010000001.1, forward strand.
TGGACGTTGTCATTGATTTCTAGACCGGCAGCGAGGTAGTATTTGATCGTGCGGATGGTGTTTTCTTTTAAACTACCGTCTACATCTGAAATAATAGAATGTAAATCTGGCACAAAAATGTTTATTTGGCTGTCTTTAGAATGTTCGTTCGCAAGACGCACCATGGGGAGCAAGGCTCCTAAATAATTACCTAATGTTAAAACTGAGTTGGCTCTGATGCCGGTTAGTATGGTTTTCATACTTTTATTTTAGCACATTTTGTGATAGAATAAAGACATGGGGCGTTAGCTCAGCTGATTAGAGCGCTACTATGGCATAGTAGAGGTCATGAGTTTGAATCTCATACGCTCCACCACGGTAGGAAGCGAGACATAGTCTCGTTTTTTTATATTCTGTTCGCAAAGATTACATAACGGTGTGAGGCGTCACCGTTACCATAAGAGGTACCGTAACAGGTCATGATTGAAAGATCGTAATAAACGCCGTCACTTTTAGCATTGGCAACTTGGCGCATATAGTTACCGGCGCCATTTAACTGAAGCGTTCCTGCGGAGACGTTTTTCTCGTAGATTACTACTTTGGCTACGCTATAATTAGAGGTAATGCCATTAGTATTTACTGAGAAAGTACTACCGACACCTACACTGGTTAGGCTACCAAAAACCGCACCAGAGTTGTGGCCGTAAAGGAATTTTTCACCGTACTTATTGACGTGAGTACCAGAATCAACGGTAGTACTAGAGACATTTACAATTTCGTGTGTTTTACCAGCAATGGTAATAGAGTTAGCTGGAGCAACATAAACAGGGGCAGGGGCCACTGCAGTTTGAACAGGAGCGGAAGTAGCAACAGCAATAGCCTTGACATTTGTATCATTTGATGTAGTTATTTCTGGAGTTTTTTCCTTAATCTCGCGCGTTTCTACGGCGTTAAAATCAGGTTGCATAACAGATACAGAGTCTGTTGCAGTTAAGTTCTGTACGTTATAAATTGTCCCTATAATACTGATAAACAGTAACAAAAAAAGGCGCTTGCCCATATTAAACTCCCATTTATGACCAATTTATGCCTTTATTATAGCATACTTGTTATGTTTTGTCAATATATAGCTATTTGGTGGCGGCGATGATATAATGAAGAAAAGGAGGTTAATTGAGCAAATTTGACGATCAGTATATTGACTTATGTCGGAGAATTCTAGAACAGGGTGAGAAAATCACGAATTATAAGGCTCAAGATAATCGTTCTGGAGCCACGGCTTCGGCCATCCCTGACCACAGAGCACAGGCTAGTTCTGGGGCCTCCACTTTTCGTTTGCCTCATCAGGTTATGCAGTTTGATCTCTCAGAGGAATTTCCGATTTTAGTGTCTAAAAAGGTTGGTTTTAAGACTGCAGTTTTAGAGATTTTGTGGATTTATCAGGTTGCCTCTAATGATGTCAGATGGCTAAAAGACAGAGGTGTGAAGATTTGGGATGAATGGGAAATTTCGGAATCTGGCGAGTATCAGGGGCGAAATATCAATCAGATTTTTAAAGAGAAACACCCTGATTTGCCAGAGGAAAACTTTGCACATACGATTGGTACGGCTTATGGGTGGATTGTGAATCGCTATGATTTAATACGCAATCTGATTGAAACTTTAAAGTCTAATCCTGGAAATCGCCGGATGGTATTGTCACTCTGGCAGAATGAGTGGCTAGAAACCGCGGCTTTGCCAAGCTGCGTTTGGAATACACAGTGGAATCTAATAGATGGGAAGCTGAATCTGCTGGTGACTTCGCGTTCCTCCGATGTACCTCTGGGGCTGCCGTTTAACGTAGTGCAATATGCGGTTCTTTGCAATCTGATTGCGAGAACGGTCGGGGCTAAACCGGGGCAGATGACTTTTATCACGAATGATGCCCATATTTACGAAAACCAGGTAGATGGTATTCGCGAGCAAATCGCTAGATATGATAAGGCTGTGAAAGAAAATAATTTGCCAGAGGCGCCAGAGCTATTTATCAACCCAAAGATTCACGATTTTTATAAGTACGATAATTCCCGCGAACTAAAAGATATAAAATTAGAGGGTTACAAGGACCTCGGCGTGATAAAAATGCCAGTTACGGAGTAAAATGATTAGTATTATAGCAGCAATCGGCAAAAATAACGAACTAGGTAAGAATAATAAGCTAATCTGGCATATTAAAGAGGATATGAAGTATTTTAGAGAGAAAACTCTGGGGCATAAGGTGATTATGGGGAGTAGAACCTGGGATTCTCTGCCTGAGAAACTACCTCAGCGCGAGAATATCGTGGTTACTACAAGAGAGTTTGAAGGGCCGGATTTAATCGCGCACGGAGTAGATGAAATTATTGAGAAGTATACCGATTCTGATGAAGAAGTGTTTATTATTGGCGGCGGCACCTTATATATGCAATTTTTGCCGTATGCGAAAAATCTGTATTTAACAGAGGTAGATGCTACCGATAAAAAAGCTACAACATATTTCCCTGAATTTGACAAGAGTAAATATAATCGCGAAGTTTTAAAGAAAGGCTCGGAAAATGGTTTAGACTACGCTTTCGTGAAATATACTAAAAAATAAGGAGGAAAATGAAAGATATTGTGTTTGATTTAATTGAGGCAGAAAAAACCCGCCAGCGCGAGGGGCTAGAGCTAATCCCGAGCGAAAACTACGTTTCTCGGGCAGTTTTAGAGGCGATGGGCTCGGTTTTAACCAATAAGTATTCTGAAGGATACCCAAGTTTTGAGGGTATCGGCAAGTGGAGTGACAAGAAGATAGGTGAAGAGATTTTACCTAACTATCGTTACTATGGGGGGCAAGTCAATATTGATAGAGTAGAGCGACTAGCGATTTCGCGGGCTTGTAAACTGTTTAATGCCGATCACGCCAATGTGCAGCCTCATTCTGGGGCTAACGCTAACGAAGCGGTGTATTTTGCCTGGTGCGAGCCGGGAGATAAGATTTTGGCGATGAATCTGGGGCACGGCGGGCATTTGACCCATGGTTCCCCGGTGACAAGATCTGCTAAGATTTATCGGTTTATTCCTTACGGTACCACTCCTGATGGTGATCTAGACTACGAGGAGATGGAAAAGTTGGCCTTAGAAAATGATTTTAAACTGATTTTGATTGGCTACTCGGCATTTATGAAGGTTCCGGATTTTGAGCGCGTAGAAAAGATCCGAAAACAGGCTGAGAAAAAGTGGGGGCACGAGATTTGTTTGATGGCCGATATGGCGCACGTGGCGGGGCTGATTGCGGGCGGGGTACATCCTAACCCCTTAGACTTTGGGTTTAATGTGATGACTACCACTACCCATAAAACTCTGCGTGGCCCTAGGGGCGGCTTGATTCTGACCAGAGGTAAAGTTGGCTCGCCACTTAAGAAAATTTCAGAGAGAACTCTAGAGAATTTGCCGACCATGATTGATAAGGCTGTATTCCCTGGCACGCAGGGTGGGCCACTGGAGCACGTGATTGCGGCTAAAGCTGTATCATTTGGCGAGGCTTTGAAGCCTGAATTTAAGGATTACGCCAAGAAAATCTGCGAGAACGCCAAGGCTTTAGCTGATGAGCTGAAAGGGCGAGGGTTTGTTTTACAGGGAGGTGGCACCGAAAATCATCTGATATTAATAGATATTATGAAGAGCTTTGGAATTGACGGCAAAATGTACGAAAAGGCGCTAGACATGGTGGGGCTAACCTTAAATGCCAATGCGCTCCCAGGGGACACTGGTGGTGCTTTCCGACCAAACGGGGTTAGATTGGGTACGCCAGCTATCACTACGCGCGGCATGGGGGTACCTGAGATGAAAAAACTAGCCGAATGGATGGAAAAAGTCGCTAAAATCTGCCAAAAGGCTAAAGATGAGACTAAACTTGATGACTACAAGGGCGAGTTTGATGAAATCTTCGCTGAAGTAAAGGCTCTCGCGGTGAAGTTTAAACTGCCAACTGATTAGATTTATGGTATAATAAGGGTGATGGGGTGTTAGCTCAGCTGATAGAGCGCTGCATTCGCATTGCAGAGGTCAGGAGTTTGAATCTCCTACACTCCACCATTTTTGTTGTCATTGACTTTTTAGCTTAAGTATGTTATAATTAAAGGACTAGGTGTTTTTTGCCTGGTTGAACTTTAACAGAGGTCAAAAAACATATTATTAGGGAGGGTAATATATGAAGAAGAATCTTTTGGTCGTATTCTTAATTGGGTTTTTTGCCGGCCTTTTTATTGGTCTGGTTTGCCCTAATGAGAATCGCATTGTGGCACACGCTGCTGGCCTAGCGGCTGGGCCCGCCGAAGAAACAAATAGTAGGATTCGCGATGGTATCACCGCCGCACGACCTACGCACTATGTTGCGGATGAATCGGAAATAATTCCGGTTCCTTCAGAGGCCGAAGTGTTGTTCCAGGAGCATCTGGATATACTGGCTCTTGGGAGAATTGAAAGGGATAGATATTCCCTTAACCCCTACCAGATTTTTTACACGTTAGAAAATCTGGAATTCTCTTCTTTGGAAGAGTTTTGCAATTATGTTGGTGTAACTTATACTGACGTAATTGCGTCAGCCCAGACGCTTTATGGGGAAGCTGATAGTGTCCCGCAAATCTCGCATAAAGCGATGGTTGTGTGGAATCTGCTAAACCGGTTAGATACTGGTTATGGCGGATGGAGTTTATATGCTGTGTGTACTGCCCCTGGTCAGTATGCGGGATACAACCCTGGCTACCCGGTCACTGACCAGAATCTATCCATAGTGATAGATGTTATATGGCGCTGGCATCTGGAGCATAACGGCGTGGAAGACGTTGGCAGAGTTCTGCCCTCGTACTATATGTACTTTTGTGCATATGGTCCGGGAGGCATGGACAACAAATTTTATTATGTCCAGAACGGAGAGAGGTATTACCTCTATCCGGATCAGTGTTCTTCTGTCCCCTATGCCAGCTAGCAACTAATGACCTCACAAAAAACCGCCCCTTTCGGGGTGGTTTTTCATTGGGCTTAAAGCACAATTTAACGCTTGCTGAACTGCTCTTTGCGGCGAGCGGAGCGAAGACCGTATTTCTTGCGCTCTTTCTCGCGTGGATCGCGCTTCATCATGCCAGCTTTCTTTAAAACTGGGCGAAGATCTGGCGCTTCAGCGGTAAGAGCTTTAGAAATAGCAAGTTTAATCGCATCTACTTGGCCGGCCAAGCCACCACCTTTTACTAAAATGGTGATGTCGTAGTCTTTTTGTTTTTCAGCGAGGGCTAATGGATCGGTAATCTCGGCAAGATAAGTCTTGTTGCCAGAGAGATACTCTAAGGCAGGCTTATCGTTGATTTTGATATCGCCTTTTCCCTTGTAAAGACGTGCGGTGGCAGTAGCAGATTTGCGGCGGCCCAACCCATAGGTGTATTTCTTCGTAGCCATTACTTAATCTCCTTTGGATTCTGTGCTGCGTGGGCGTGCTCTGAGCCTGCAAATACGCGAAGTCTCTTGAGACGCTCTGCTGCTAACTTATTTTTAGGAAGCATTCCTTTAACAGCTTCGTTAATTACACGAGCTGGGTCTTTTTCAATTACTTCTTTTAGCTTTAATTCCTTAATACCACCTGGGTAACCACTGTGGCGATAGTACTTTTTCTGTACCATTTTGTCTCCGGTAACAACTAAATCTTTAGCGTTTACAACTACGACATAGTCGCCATTATCAATATGTGGAGTGTAGGTGACTTTGGATTTGCCCATTAATTTATCGGCAATAATCACCGCAAGTTTGCCAAGAGGCATAGACGAGGCATCAATTAGCCACCACTCGCGGTTGATTTCTGAGCCTTTCTGTGAATAAGTTTTCATTATTTAGCCTCCTTTTTAGCGGCGGCTGGTTTCTTGGTTTCTTTGGCTGGAGCTTTGGTGTCAAAATTGATTTCATCAACAAAGCTTATCGTAGCCATTTCGGAATTGTCGCCACGGCGAAAGCCGGCACGTTCAATTCTTAAATAACCAGAGTCGCGTTTGATTTGAGGAGCAATTACATCAACTAAAAGCGATGCAGATTCTAAATCATTTAGACGTGCAATCACTAGGCGGCGACTAGCAAGATCGCCTTTTTTGGCTAGAGTAATCAACTTTTCGGTAGAGCGGCGGATTTCTTTAGCACGAGCCAAAGTTGTAGTAATTGATTGATATTGTATCAGAGAACACATCAGCCCACGAGTGAGTGCCAACCTCTGATCGGTTTTGCGGCCGAATTTGCGGCCTTTATACTTATGGCGATGCATTTTAAATATTTAACTCCGTTAACTTTTCTTTAACTTCGTCGTATGCCTTTTGACCAAAACCTTTGAGATCTTTGAGATCAGTTTCGGACAAAGTGACTAAATCGCGAATCGTGCGGATATCGTTATTTAGTAAGGCATTGGCGGTCCTGGCGGTGAGGTCAAGCTCTTCAATTGGGAGCATGAGACCAGAATCATCTTCGTCGTTCACAGTGCCAGGAGTTGGGGCAGATTCGACCTTGGTGCTGCCCGCGAGTGCGGTATATTGATTAACTAAAATGGCAGCTGCTTCTTCAAATGCTTCCTTTGGCGTGATAGTGCCATCGGTGTCAATCGTAAGAGTGAGCTGTTGCAAGTTGGTATCTTGACCAACACGAGTGTTTTCTACTTTGTAACGAACTCTGAGAACTGGTGTAAATACGGCATCTAGAGCGATCATATCAGAGTGAATTCTGGATTCACTGGATTGCTCAATAGTGAGATAACCGCGGCCAGTTTCTACGATGAAATGCATTTTGAGAACAGTTTTTGGATTGTCGATGTGACAAATCACTTGATTTGGGTTGGCAATTTCAACTTCGGAAGGAAGTTTGATATCGCCAGCAATAACGCGCTTGTCACCATCTTTTTCGGACTGCTTGTCGCCCTTCATCTCTAAAGTGAGCTCAATTGGAGCATCAGTGTGCATTTTAAAGCGGATGTTTTTGAGATTTAGCATGATATCTACGACATCTTCGCGGATACCAGGGATAGCAGTGTATTCGTGGTTGGTACCTTCAATTGAAAAAGAGGTGATTGCGGCGCCTTTAACGCTTGAGAGTAATACTCTGCGGAGAGAATTACCAAGAGTATTGCCATAGCCATAGTAAAGTGGCTTAATGACAAATTCAGCGCTAGTCTTGCTTAGCTCTTTGACGCTAGCTAATTTTGCTTCGTGAATGTTTTTAGTAGTCATTTTTTCTCCTAACGTGAGTAATACTCAACGATTAATTGTTCATTAATACCGGCTTCAATCTCTTCGCGCTTTGGCAAGCCGGTGGCTTCAATCTTCATTTTCTTCGCGTCGACCTTTAACCACGAAAGTGGAGTAGCATTAGCGGCTCCGACAATATTCGAAAGATTCTTGAAATATTCAGTTTTAGCTGATTTTGGACGAACCTCTAGAACATCACCCGGGTTCAAGCGAATTGACGGAATATCAATTCGGCGACCGTTCAATAGAAAATGTCCGTGGCTGACTAATTGGCGAGCCTGACGGCGAGTCAGAGCAAATCCGGCGCGATAAATCACGTTATCAGCGCGGCGCTCTAAAAACTCAAGGAGTTTTTCGCCGGTAAGGCCTTCGGCCTTAGTAGCCTCTTTCATTAATTTTGCAAATTGTTTTTCTAGCAAACCATACATGCGGCGAACTTTTTGCTTTTCGCGTAGCTGAGTGAGGTACAAACTACCACCTCTTACACGCATATTGCTGTGTTCGCCTGGGATGCCAGACTTTTTAGCCATCACTTTGTGGGCTTTAGGCGCTAGAGCGATGCCCTCGCGGCGACTTTGTTTTACTACTGGAGAATGATCCCTTGCCATTATGGTTTCCTTTCTCCCTTTGGTCGTACACCACCGTGTGCGATTGGGGTTACATCTGTAATACTGTCAATTTTGATACCTACGGTAGAAATGGCGCGAATTGCGGCATCACGACCAAGGCCGATGCCAGAAACATACACGTCTACTGAATTTAGTGCGTGATTTTTCTCGGCAAGTTCCAAAGCCTTTTCAGCGGCTACGCCGGCTGCAAAAGCGGTGCCTTTTTTAGAACCACGGAAGCCGTTGGCTCCAGCACTGGATGCAGATAACACGCCGCCATTTTTGTCGGTAACACTGACAATAGTATTGTTAAAAGTGGCTTGGATATGAACCGCACCATTATTAACAATGCGTTTGACTTTTTTAGACTTTTTGGCCTTAGTGGTAGTTTCTTCTGAAACTACTTCTTCGGTTTTTTTAATTTCTTCTTCTGCCATAATTATCCTTTACGTCTTGCTCGCAGCTTTAGGTTGTGTGCCACCGACCGCGATCGCCTTACCTTTACGAGTACGTGCATTCGTGCGGGTACGTTGGCCGTTGACTGGCAATTTTGCCTTGTGGCGCATTCCTTTGTAGGAATTAATATCCTTTATACGTTTAATATTGTTGCTCACGAGACGTCTGAGGTCACCTTCAACATGATATTTCTTAGAAATAATGTCGTTAAGTTTTTGTTCGTCAGCCTCGGTGAGATCTTTCACCCGAGTGGTAGGCTCGATTTTAGCCTCCGCAAGGATTTTCTTTGAGGTTGTGCGTCCGATTCCGTAAACATAGGTCAGTGCAATCCAGACCTGTTTTTCGGATGGGATAACAACGCTAGCTATTCTAGCCATATATTTAACCCTGCCTTTGCTTATTCTTAGGTTTTTTCTTGTTGATGACACGAAGCACACCTTTGCGGCGGACAATAATGTCATCTGGGGAAATTTTTTTAACACTAGCACGTACTTTCATGGTGTCAAAATATCCTTTCCTAGTTATTTTTTAAGTTTAATGATCTTAATATTAAGTTACGTAATCTCAATATTAAGATTTTAAGATTTTTACCTCTGTTTTCGCAGCGGGTAAAAATTTTTAACATTAAACCTAAAAAGTTTAATATTAATCCTTGAGCCGGAAGCTGATTCTGCCCTTTGTAAGATCGTATGGGGTTAACTCAACCTCGACTCTGTCGCCCGGGACCAAACGAATGTAGTTTTTTCGCATGCGTCCACTCATGTGGGCAACAATAATATGACCATTCTCGAGTTCAACCCGGAATTGGGTATTTGGCAGTGCTTCAACAACACTACCTGTGAGCTTAATCACTTCCTTTTGACTAGCCATAAATTACTCATTTAGTATAGCACAAGAATTCTTGTTTGTAAAGGCTAAAATAGTATTAATTACGCTTCGCTCACGGCAGTTTAAAATTAAAATTTCAGGCAAGTTTGCGCCGGAATTACCAGTTCCGTGCTCAACTTGTGAAATTTTAATATTAAACTGGTTCGCTCAAAGTAAAATACTATTTTTAGCCTTCTACTAACACAGCTCTTGTGAATTGACGGGAGAGGTAGGTGCCTTGTTGCTGGGACCATTCGCCAGTACAGGTGATGAGAGTAACAGATTCTTTGCCTTCTTCGGGAGATTTGGCGGCTGTTCTCATGTATTCATTAGCATCGGCAAGTGGAATTTCATTGTTTTCCACAACACTGTAGTCATAAACTACGCCATCGCCGCGTTCAATCGTAATTATGTCACCGGAGCTGAGTTTGGGCAAGTTTTTAAAGACGCCCAGTACATGAGGGCCACCATTGTGGCCATCTATAATCATAGTACCGCCTTGACCGGGTTTGCCGGAGGCTTCGTACCAACCCACGTCGTAGACGTTACGCGGAGTGTCTAGCTCGCCGCTACTTTTAACACCCATTGGTAGAATACGGGCGTTTTTAATACCTAATTTTGGAATGGTTAAATATCTAGGGCGGTCGGCCGCTACAGTATATTCAGTGATTTGCTGCTCGGTGGGCTTTTCTTCTTCAAGTTCTTCTTCTTCGGTGGTAGTAGAAACGGTGATAGCACGCTCGCTACCTTCTTTTTCGTTGTAATAATAGTTTTCGTAGCTAATGACGCGGATTAAAAATACTAGGAACAAAATGCCAATAACCGACCAAATTGCCCATTTAATAATTTTGCGCCAACCCTTAATCTTTAAACTCATCGCTGAAATCGTCATATGTTATCATTAGAGCTCTGGAATCTATCGACCTGAGATTCTCTAACGCCACCGTTACAACAATGAGAAGACCTGTACCAGAAATAGAAAGGCCAATTGGATAACCAATCGTGAGAATAAAGATGTAGTCCGTGATAAATGGCAACATCGCAATTAACCCTAGGGCAAGAGCGCCGAATAGGTTGAGGCGATTGACGACTTTGCTGAGATAATTAGCAGTAGTAATACCAGGGCGAACGCCTTCTATGAAGCCACCTTGTTTCTGAAGGTTGTCGGCGATTTCTTTGGTGTTGAAAATGATAGAAGTATAGAAATATGTAAACATGAAGACTAGACAGAAATAAAAGGCTGGGTAAACAAACCATTGACCAGTGATACCGTTTGGGTACATAGTGGCGAAATTGTTAGCTGAAGGCGCGGAAAAGATGGAAACGAGAGTTTCACCAAATTCGTTGCCTGGATTGACAGAACTAATAACTTGACCGATTAAAGCTGGCAAAGAAAGGAAAGCTGTAGCAAAGATGACCGGGATCACGCCAGCGGCAATCATTTTAATAGGCAGAATAGATTTGATGCCGCCATAGGATGAATTGCCATGTACGCGCTTGGCGTAATTAATCGTAATAATGCGCTGGGCTTCGTTTAGTTTGACTAATATATAAATAACGATGATTAGAGCGACAGCAAAACCAAGCACAATCCAGAAAATAGTAGGATTGACTGGGATTTCTAAGCCAAATAAGTTGAGTGCGCCGTCGCTGGTGTTAAATAATTCGGCACCAAGCTGGGCTAAAGTGTTAGGAAGCTGCGAGATGATGGAAGCAAAGATCATCATGGAAATACCATTGCCGATACCCTGCTCCGTGATAAGCTCACCCATCCACATCAGCAAAATAGAACCGGTGGTCATCGCGGTGATAGACAGAGCCCAATCACCAAAGGTTGGGGTGAATTCTGAAGCAATGTTAGCTGAAATGGTAGATTGATAAAGAATGAAGATATAGGCAATAGACTGAATAATAGCTAGAGGGATAGTAAGCATTCTGGTCCATTGATTGATTTTACGGCGGCCAGATTCGCCATCGTTTGATAGTTCTTCTAGTGACGGGATGGCTTTAGTTAGGAGCTGGATAATAATGGAGCCAGTAATATATGGCGACAAACCCACCAAAATAATACTGAATGAAGCTAAGCCACCACCGGAAATAAGGTTTAAGAAGCTAGAAAAATCGGACTTTTCTAGCAAATTGGCAACAGCTTCTCTAAAAGTTGAGGCATCACCCATTGGTACTGGAATTTGCGCCAAAAAACGATACGCAACAATAATACCGAGAATAATCAATACTCTCTTTAGCATATCTTTGTTTTTGAGTGATTTAAAAATTGTCTTGAAATGCATAGGGCCTCTTGTATCTATATAAATAATAGCATACCTTGGGTATAAAATAAAGGGCTTAAAAGCCCTTTATTTTATAGATTCTCAAGATCTGCCTCGGTTGGGACTTTGGAGCCAGGGACTTCAAAATCTTCAATTGGCGCTACGCCGGTACCTACTGGAATCTTGCGACCGATAATTACGTTCTCTTTTAGACCTTTCAGGTGATCTACTCTACCGTTAATTGCTGCATTGATAAGCACACGGGTGGTGTCTTGGAATGAAGCAGCGGAGAGGAACGAATCGGAGAAGATTGATACTTTAGTGATACCAAGTAAGAGATTAGTGAAGGTGGCTGGTTTTTTGCCAGCTTCTTCTAGCTCTTTATTGATAGAAGCGACAGCACTTCTAGAAATAATATCACCGGCGACAAACTCCGAATCACCTGGATCTTTGATTTGAATCCGCGAGAACATTTGACGCACGATAATCTCAAGGTGCTTTGGCGAAATCTCGTGACCCTGAGCAGCATAAACGTTTAATACATCGTTCATGATGTAACGTTCGGTAGCTTCAATACCTTTATATTTCATTAAGTCTTGGAGATTTAATGAACCGGTAGTGATGCGATCACCAGCTGCGAGTGTGTCATTTGTTTTAACGATGATTTCGGCATCGCCTGGGATTTCGAGTTGTACGCTACTAGCCGCGGCAGCCACTAAGATGATAGCGTCTTTAACTAGCTCAACGATACCATCGTGAGAAGCTTTGACTGCAGGTTTGTCACCAGTCTTTTTGATGAGGGTGGCACCTTTCTTAACCGTTTCACCATCTTTTACAGCAGATTTGCGACCTTCAAGGTTGATACGTTCTACGCCGCCAGATTGTGGAGTAATATGCACAATGTAGCGGTTGCCGTCTTCTTGAATATCTACAACACCGTCAATTGGTGAAACATAGGCTTGACCTTTAGGTGTGCGGGCTTCTAGAAGCTCTTCAACACGAGGAAGACCACGGGCGATAGCACCGGAACCAGCAACACCAGAACCGTGTTTAGTATCAAGTGTAAGCTGAGTACCTGGCTCACCAAGTGACTGAGCAGCAATTACGCCGACTGGTTCGTGGGCGGCTACTAGTTCGCGGCTCGCCATGTCAATACCATAGGCCTTGCGTGGAATACCGTCTACGGCAGTGGTTGATAAAATTGATTGAATTTTAACAGCTTCAATCTTTTCGTCGTTTTCAATTTGCTCGGCCATTTCTTTAGTGATGAGTTCATCAGCCTCGAGATAGCCCGGTACCGGTTCGGCAGTATAACGACCGGCGAGTCTAGCAGCAAAGCTAATACCAGAGTATTCGGTTTCGTCTCGGTGGACAGTAAAGCCTGGATCTTCGGCTACTTCGTCAGTAGTGAAGACATCTTGTGAGACATCTACCAAACGACGAGTGAGGTAACCAGAGTCGGCCGTACGAAGTGCGGTAGAAACCTGGCCCTGACGAGCACCACGAGTGGCGATGAAGGATTCCAGAGTGTTCAAGCCTTTCTTGTAGGATGATTTAACTGGAAGCTCAATCTCATTGTTGTTAATATCCACCATGATACCAATCTCGGCAGAAGCAAGCTTGATGTTAGAGATATTACCACGAGCACCGGAGTTCACCATTACGGCGATATCGGTATCCATCTCGGCGAGTTTATCTTGGAGAAAATCAGAGATTTTCTTGTCGATATCACGCCAGTTAGCAATAGTTAATTTATAACGCTCGTCTTCTGTAACCAAACCGTCGTTGAACTGTTGTTGAATAAGCGCAGTTTTAGCGTCACCTTCGGCTAAGAAGTCATCAATCTCATCGTAAGTAGGATAATCGTCCTTAGCGGTGGAAATTGAAGCAATAGTTTCATATTCAAAGGCTAAATCTTTCAAGTCATCAGCAGTTTTGACCATAACCTCGGAGCCGTATAGGTCAAAGATGTTGGCCATAACTTTAGAAAGATGCTTTTTAGTCTGAACGGAGTTATCGTATGGATAATCTTCTGGTAAGATTTCGTTAAAGATAACTCGGCCAAGGGTAGTGTCGCGGATTTCCTTTTTCGCGAAGACACGAATTGGAGTTTGCAAAGCGATAATTCCCTGATCATAGGCCATTTCGGCTTCATAAACGCTAGAAAAGGCTTTTGGATGACCGGTGTCAGTGCCTGGTTTATCATAGGTAAGATAGTAAGCACCAAGTACCACGTCCTGATAAATAGCCAAAACTGGTGAGCCATCGGCTGGCTTGAGCAAGTTCTTGCTAGCAGACATTAATTCCCTTGCTTCGGCCTGAGCGGCGTCAGACAGAGGTAAATGGACCGCCATTTGGTCACCATCGTAGTCAGCGTTAAAGCCGGAGGCTACGAGTGGATGAAGCTTAATAGCTTTACCTTCAATTAATCTTGGCTGGAAAGCTTGGACTGACAAACGGTGCAAGGATGGTGCACGGTTTAAGAGTACGTATTTGCCTTTAATTACTTCGTCCAAGGCATCCCAAACGATGGTTTCTTTGCTTTCAATTAATCTTGAAGCAGCACGAATATTGTTGGCATATTCGTTACCGATTAGCCAAGAAATTACGAATGGCTTAAAGAGTTCTAGAGCCATTTGTTTTGGCAAACCACATTCGTTGAGACGAAGTTCTGGACCAACCACGATTACAGAACGGCCAGAGTAGTCAACGCGCTTACCAAGTAAGTTCTGACGGAAACGACCTTGTTTGCCTTTAAGCAAATCAGAAAGTGATTTGAGCTTGCGGCGACCGTTAGAAGAGTTGGCACCACGTGAGCCATGAGCTGCAGAGTTGTCAATTAAGGCGTCAACAGCTTCTTGAAGCATGCGCATTTCGTTGCGACAAATTACTTCTGGGGCGTTAAGATCGAGTAGCTTCTTTAAGCGGTTATTACGGTTAATAACGCGGCGATACAAATCGTTTAAGTCTGAAGTGGCGAAACGACCACCGGGAAGGGCAATCATAGGGCGAAGATCTGGCGGGATGACTGGAATGACCGTTAGAATGAGATCTTCTGGTCTGACGCCAGCAGCCTGCATGCCTTCTAAGGCTTTGAGGCGTTTTTGGATTTTCTTTTCTTTTTGGCCTTTAGCCTCAGCTTCTTCTTTGTGCAAATCTTTGATTAGTTTGTCTAGATCAATTTCGTCAAGCATTTTCTTAATGGCGGTGGCACCCATTTCTACGGAGATTAAATCTTCGTATTCTTCTGGGAGGTTGCGATAGGCAACTTCGGTAATTACACCACCCTTCTTGAAGGATTCAAGAGTGGATTTACGAGCTTGATAGTCTGTATCTAGCTCTTCTAGCTCTTTGCTTTCAGCTTCGGCGAGAGCTTTGATATTGGCACCCTCAGCTTTAGCTTCTTTTTCATAGCGAAGTTTGATAGCTTGTCTAGCGGCGAGAGTTTGACTCTCGAGATTTCCTAGAGTCTTCTCAATCTCGTCAGTTTTAGCATCAACAATTAAGTAAGTAGCGAAATAAACTACTTTCTCGATGTTTTTCACAGTGATATCTAGCAAAAGCGATAAGGCAGATGGTATGCCACGCATAAACCAGATATGTGCAACTGGCGCAGCTAGAGCAATGTGACCCATACGTTCGCGACGAGTGATGGATTTGGTAACTAGGTTACCTTCCTTATCAACTGCAGCTTCGCGTGAGCGTACGCCTTTTAGTTTGGAATCGTGTGGATTGACATCTTTAGTTGGACCAAAGATTCTTTCACAGAACAATCCATCCCGTTCTGGCTTTTGGGTACGATAGTTAATGGTTTCTGGTTTTGTGACTTCGCCATAGCTCCAGTTCAGAATGTCGTCGCGACTAGCAACGCTTAGTCTGATGGAGTCAAAGTCAGAAGCAGAAATAAAATTATCCATCCAAGCCATTTTAGAACTCCTCTCCGAGGTCAACCATACCATCATCTTCGTCGGCCTCTGTTATTACGACACCTTCTTCGGCCATCATGGCTTCGGCCTCCTCATCATCAAGATCGAGGATTTGTGGCTCGGTGTCTTTCTTATGTTGATCGTAGATGGATTGATCATCCTTTGATTTTTCAATTTCTTTGGAAGTTTTCTCAATGACGTCACCGGCATCAGCGGATTCGCCATGATCCAACAAATCTACCTTCAGGCCAAGACCTTGAAGCTCTTTGACTAACACGTTAAAACCTTCTGGAAGCTTTGGACCTTCAATTGGTTCGTGTTTAATGATTGCCTCATAAGCTTTGGCACGGCCATAAACATCATCAGATTTGATAGTAAGCATTTCTTGTAAGGTAGTGGCGGCGCCGTAAGCCTCTAAGGCCCAGACCTCCATTTCCCCGAAACGCTGACCACCGTTTTGAGCTTTACCACCAAGCGGCTGCTGTGTAACCATGGTGTATGGACCAGTAGAACGAGCGTGAATCTTGTCTTCAACCATGTGGTGAAGTTTCAAGATGTGCATTACGCCTACGGAAGTACGCTCATTAAATGGCTCACCAGTGAGACCATCGTAAAGTTGGACACGACCATCTTTGTCATAACCAGCTTTTTCTAGCTCGCTAGAAATTACTTCGTCTGGCACACCGTTAAAGGATGGGGTAGCAACCTTATAACCTAAGGCTCTAGCGGCCATACCAAGGTGAGTCTCAAAGAGCTGACCGAGGTTCATACGTGAAGGTACGCCCATTGGGCTTAAAATCACATCAATTGGAGTACCATCGGCCATAAATGGCATATCTTCTACTGGTAATACGCGAGAAACAACACCTTTGTTACCGTGACGACCGGCGAGCTTATCGCCTACACCGATTTTGCGCATTTCGGCAACAAAGATTTTAATTTGCATAATCACACCAGCTTTGAGCTCGTGGCCTTGATCGCGGGTGTAAATGCGGACATCTACAACTTTACCAGTGGATGAACCATTCATGCGAACTGAAGTGTCGCGGACATCTTTGGCTTTTTCACCAAAGATGGCACGAAGTAAGCGTTCTTCGCTACTCAACTCTTGTTCGCCTTTTGGTGTAATTTTACCAACTAGGATGTCGCCGTTTTTGACTTCGGAACCAACAGCTACGATACCATCTTCGCCGAGGTGGCGGAGTGAATGTTCGGAAACATTTGGAATATCGCGGGTAACCTGCTCTGGACCGAGTTTGGTTTCGCGGACTTCCACGTCAAAGTCTTTAATATTAATAGAAGTCAAAGTGTCATCTTCTACTAAACGATTTGAGATTACGATAGCGTCATCCATGTTGTAACCACGCCATGGCATGAAAGCTACGAGTAAATCACGACCAAGGGCAAGTTCGCCATCATTGATGGAGGCACCTTCAATTAAGATGTCACCTTTTTTGACCTTTTGGCCAGTAGCTACTTTACAACGTTGGTTGTAGCAGCGATCATCGTTGGTCTTTTCAAAATGTTGAAGCTTGTATTCGGTATCACCACCTTTGTCATAAGTAACAATGATGGATTCGCCATCGGCTTTCTTAACTACGCCTGTACCAGAGGCGGTAACTAGCTGTGAAGTGTTTTTGGCGACTTCACGTTCAATACCGGTACCAACGATTGGATTATCGTTTTTAAGTAGTGGCACTGCCTGTTTCTGCATAGCGCAGGCCATCAAAGAGCGGTCTACGCGGTTTTTCTCTACAAATGGAATGAGAGAAGCGGAAGTACCGAGAATTTCTTTATGTGCGGCATCGATGTGGGTAACTTTTGATGCTTCTACCTGGGCTGGAGTGCCGTGAACACGAGCGGAAACCCAATCTTCGACAAATTTGCCGTTTTTATCTACTTTAACCGAAGCATCGGCAATAATCATGTCGTTTTCGGTGTCTGCGTCCATATAGACGACTTCATCGGTGACTTTGCCATTTTTGACTACGCGATATGGAGCTTCGATGAAGCCATATTCATTGATACGAGCATAAGTAGCGAAGTTTAGCACCAAACCTACGTTGCCACCTTCTGGAGTTTCTACGGTACAAATACGGCCGTAGTGAGTTGGGTGAGCATCGCGGACATCAAATCCGGCGCGTTCGCGGGTAAGACCACCTGGGCCCATAGAGCTAAGACGGCGCTTGTGAGCTAGCTCGGAATATGGGTTAACTTCATCCATGAGCTGTGAAAGCTGTGAGGTAGAAAAGAATTCTTTAACAGCTGCTACGACTGGACGAGAGTTTAAGAGTTGAGATGGAGTAACATCTTCAAGACTTGCCATTGACATACGGTCTAAAATATTGCGTTGTAAGCGGAGCATACCGAGGCGGAATTGCCTTTGGACAAGCTCACCTACTAATTTAACGCGGCGATTAGAAAGCGAATCGATATCATCGGCTGGTTCCTGAGTATTATTAAGCCTGATGATTTCGGTGATGATAGCCACCACATCTTGCATCTGCAAAGTGCGATGCTCTGGGTCATTTGGTGTATCAAAACCAAGACGGCGGTTAATCTTGAAACGACCGACATTGGAATAATCATAACGCTTTGGATCAAAGAAAGTACGCTCAATCATAGATTTAGCGTTTTCTACCGTGGCGAGATCGCCTGGGCGAAGACGGCGATAAACTTCTAGCAAAGCTTCACCCTGAGTAGAGCTGGTATCTCTTTCTAGGGTTGCTTCAATGTAGCTCTTTTCGCCTTTATCAACTTTGGTGAACTTAGACTTGATGTCTGATTGAGACATACCTAAAGCTCTTAAGAACGTGGTAACCGGGATTTTGCGGCGGCGGTCAATTTTGACATAAATTGCGCCGTTAGAAGCGGTCTCAAATTCTAGCCAAGCACCACGGCCTGGGATAACCTTAGCGCCGTAATAGCGTCTTAGTCCGATAGTTTCGGCGTTGAAGAATACGCCGGCGGAACGGATTAACTGTGAAACGATGACGCGTTCGGTGCCGTTAATAATGAAGGTGGCACGTTCAGTCATCCAAGGATAATCACCAAAGTAAATATCCTGTTCTTTTTTCTGTCCGGTGGTTTTGTTTTCTAGCTCAACTAGAACGTGAAGCGGGGCTTCGTAAGTGGCTAAATTGTATTTAGCTTGCTGTTCGCTCTCCTTGGGCTCTTTAAAATAATAATCTTTAAAACGGAGGGAAAGTTTTTGGCCGGTGTAATCGTCAATTGGATTAAGCTCGGCAAAAACTTCACGGAGTCCGTTTTCGACAAAGTCTGCCCACGAATCTTTTTGGTGTGCTGTAAGATCCGGAATTGGCAAGGCTTGGTCACCTTCGGTGAAAAATACTCTTTCACCTGACTTCGGTTTTGTTGCCATTCTACCTCTTTTTTATTAGTGTTATTATAATCTTTAGCGCCGAAGATTACTGCCCTATCTCCCCCAGAAAGTCGCTAGCTTTCATAAGTACTAAAAATAAGGCACACTACTTCTTATTTGTAAGTATAGCGCATCTTAATATATTTGACAAGACTTTTTTGCCAAAAAAGCACCACTTTTTGGTGCTTTTTTAGACATATAAGACTCTCAACTTTTTTTACAAGCTGACTCGCAGTTAGTTAGCTTACAGTTTATTTTACGCTAATGGTTTGATTTTGTCAAGACTTAAATATCAAGATCGTCTAAATCAGCGAGTTCGGCGCGGGTTTTTTCGGCGAGTTCAGAAGTGGGTTCTTCTTCGTCTTCTGATTCATCTTCTAGCTCTTCTTCTGGTTCCTCTGGCTCTTCGGTAGGTTCAGAGTTTTCCACAGGTTTTTCCACAGTTTTTGACTTGTGTTCTTTTGGCTCACCATCTTCATCGGTGTTGACGATTTTAAGATTATAGCGAGCATCTTGCTTGGTGCCAAGAGCGCGTAGCAAAACGCGTAAAGCCTGAGCAGTAACGCCACGGCGACCGATTACTCTGCCGACATCTTCTGGATCTACGGTAAGGCTGAGTAAGACGCCTTTTTCGTCTATTTTTCTTTCAACTGCTACCTTTTCGGGATTATTGACAAGGGTTTTTACGATATATTCTACAAATTGTTGGTCAATAGTAGCCATGATTTCTCCTTAAGTTAATTATTCTTTAATAATTATAGCACAAGAATAATTATTTTTGTTAGCTTTCTGCTGGGGCTTCGGTTGGGGCCTCTTCAGCTGGGGCTTCTTCGGCTGGAGCTTCAGGAGCTGGGGCTTCTTTTGGTTGATTCTTGCGAAGCTTATCAGCGTGTTTGGCTTTAACTGATTTTTTAGGGGCAAGTTTGACCCATTTTGGCAATTTAATGCCATTTTTCTTTAGAATAAAGGCAACTCGGCCTGATGGCTGAGAACCATTTTTGAGATATTTTTCCACCGCTTCTTTGTCCAAAGTTAGATTTTTGGTTGCGGGGTTATAGTTGCCGACCTCAGCCACAACGCGCCCCGAAAGCGGATGACGCTGTGATTCTTGGACGACTATCCGGTACGTAGGGTAATGCGCCCGGCCTTTACGTTGCATGCGAATCGCTAGCATTGTTTCTCCTTAAAATTACAATTAGTTTCTATATTTTAACCTAGTTTTAATAAAAAATCAACCCCTGAGCCTAAAACTCAGGGGTCGTGGATTATTTCTGCGCCTTTTTCAGGCGCCTCTGCAACCTTTTCTGAAATTTCTTCTCCATCTCGGCGGGAGAAAGCGTTTTTTCGTTCTTCAGACAAGTGACTAGGTAGTCCTTATACGCTTCTCTTCTGTCTTTGGACAGGGCCAAGGAGTTGAGAAAATCGTTCTCGGGTGGCATCTTGTATCCAAACTTGGCCGCATGTAAGCCAAGAATACTGTACGAGCGTCTAGCTTTCGCCTCCCATTCTTTATACATAACCTTATAATAAAGCAGGTCATGGTTGTATGCTGAAGCAACAACCTTGGCCTTATTGACTTCTGCACGAATAAAGTTTCTCATATTGTAGTAATAAGAAACCTGCCCACAGGCGTCAATCATGGCCTTTAACTCACCGAGGTATTCCAAAACCGGCGGAACAACCTCTTCTTCAACGGTTTCTTCCCTCTCGCAGTCTGGGATTAATTCGTCACCCCAGGTACGATCGTCGTCTTGCTCCTCAAAAGAAAAATCATCTTCTCTCAAAATTTCACCCCCTAAATTTTTGATTGAGAATTTATTAAGGTACTATGCCTTAATTATATCATACTTAAGCTAAAAAGTCAATACTTGTCAGGGGTGGGCTATTTGGCTTTAGAGAGGTATTTTTTGACGCCTTCTCTGGCGGCGTTAGTTTGAGCTTCTTGTTTAGAATGGCCGATGCCGGTCCCTTTAAGATCGCCGCCTACATAGATACCTACGGTGAAAGATTTGTCGTGGTCGGGACCTTCCTCTTTTATAGTCTTGTAAATAGGGGTGACACCATCGTATTTTTGGGCTAATTCTTGGATATAGGATTTAGGGTCACGCCAGGTGCCTTCTTTTAGAACTTTGTCAATTTTAACTAAGATGTGCTTATCAATAAACTCGCGGGCTTTGTCGTAGCCTTGGTCCAGATAAATCGCCCCAATTACTGCCTCAAAACAGTCGGCCAGAATAGAATCGTGGGCTCGTTCGGAGCCGTGGGCCTCGCCTTTAGAGAGGCGTACGAGTGGTTCGTAGCCAAGCTCTTTGCCGGCCTCACAGATAGATTCGGTGCGAACTAGAGCAGCGCGGACAGCGGTCATAATTCCCTCAGGTTCGTTGTAATTGCGGTACAAAAAATCTGAAGAAACTAATTCTAGAACTGCGTCACCTAAGAATTCTAATCTTTCGTTGTGTTCGTGGGCGGTTTTGTGTTCATTGACATAACTACGATGAGTTAGAGCTAGTACCAATAGATTAATATCATTAAACTCGTACCCTAGTTTTTCCCTAGCGAAATCTTGATATGCGGTTGTATCCATAATGCCTCCTATTTTAGATCGCCTGCACGGATTTTTTTCTTGGCGATTAACATTAATTTTTCAATATCTTCATATTCAATGGCATCAAGCGCCTCAGCGAATGGAAACCATTTGATGCCCTTCATCCATTTTTCTGGGGTGGGCATTTCGTGACTATCTAGTGCCTGAACTAAATAAATCTGGGTGGTCATGAGGACCAATTTTTCTTGGCGGCGGTATTTGAAGTGGATTTTGCCGAGCCAAGTAAGGATAGAGACGTTCCTGAGGCCAGTTTCTTCTTCTATCTCGCGGCGGGCGGTCATTTTGGCAGTTTCGCCTGGCTCAATGTGGCCTTTAGGAATAGTCCAGCGCTCTTTAGAATCTTGAATTAAGAGAATCTCAATATCTTTCTTGTCTTTAGTGAAACGGAAAATAATGCCACCAGAGGTTGGTTCGCGTACAATCTCTTGTATGGCCGTTTTCTTACGAAACACGGCGGATTTGATTTTGTCTAAGGCCGACTCTTTAATTCTTTCGGTTGGTAGCGCTTCGGGTACCTTTAGAGCTCTTCGCGCTGTCGGCTCCATCGACGGATATATCCTCTTTTCCATCATCTTCGGTAATTCCAAGTTTCTTATAAGCCGTACCGAGCACCCCGTTGATAAACTTTGAGGAATTCTCAGAGCCAAAAGCTTTGGCTAGCTCTACGGCTTCATTGATTGCAACTTTCGGAGGGATTGAATCACCGCATTCCGAAAGTTCATATAGCCCCATCCTGAGTATGTTTCTATCTATTGCCGCGATTGAATCAATGGGCCATTCTGGTGCCAAAGGCGACAGAGCTTTGTCTAGAGTCTCAAAATTATCTTTAACATTACGGGCGAGATTATAGACAAACTCGGTATCACCGAGGGCTTTTTCGTATGGCTCAATATTTTTGGCTACAACAATATCTAGATCGACTTCGGGGTCGTTCGCCAGAGTACGGAGTTCGTATTCATACAAACTCTGTAAAACGATTACTCTACCTAAATGTCGATTACTTGCCATATTTTAAATCTTCTTTACTTATTAGTTTTAACTTTTAAATTTGGAGTGGTTTTTTTGGTCTCAAATGCTTTAACAGGGGAAGTTTTGTTCACCCTTTTTGCAAGCTTGAGCCTCAAATGACTCCTACGTAAACCAGTTTTACGTGGGCTACTTTGTTTTTTAGGTTCAGGCATTTTGCTCCTTAGTTTAATAGATAATTTTTTTTATTTTAGCACTATCTATCAGATTTCGCAAGTGCCCTTTTGATAGCCGGACGATCAAAACCAACGATTTTTTCGCCGTTAATCACGGTGACCGGCACAACTTGGATGTCTTTTTCTTTAGTGGCATCCAATTCTTGATATTCTATGCCCTGCTCGTCTAGCCAGTTCATGAGAGCGTGGCAATAAACACAAGTAGGGGTGGTGTAAATTTTAATCATAGATTCATTATAGCATACATGGCGATGCCAGCGGCCACTGAAACATTAAAAGATTCTTTCTGGCCCCGCATGGGGATTTCTAAAAACAGATTGATTATATCATGGAGTGAATAATCTATACCATGGACTTCTTCGCCTAAAATTAAGATGACTTTATCTGATAGTTTTTGGGATAGTTTTGAGTCATTTAGGCTGATTATGCGGTCTGAGTTAAGATTATTTTCTAGTCCAATAATTTGCCAACCCTGTTTTTGGTAATTCATTAGCTCTGATTTTATATCATCGGACGCATAAATATCTAGTAAATCTTCAGCTCCTAGAGCAGTTTTGTGAATCTCTTTGTCTAGCTTTTCTCTTAAATGTGGCAGAAGATTTTGGTCGTGAACTCTAGGGGTGTAGCCGGAAAAAATCACTTTTGCGATGCCTAGCCCTTCGGCAGTGCGCAAAATGGCGCCCACGTTATATGTAGATCTGATGTTGTCTAAAACTAAGAATAATTTCATACTACAATATTCAGAAGTTTGGCGCGGGCGACAAAGATAGTCTTTTTGATGCCTTTTTCGGTAAATTTCTTGATTTTTTCGTCTTCTAAGGCCAGCTTGGTGATTTTCTCTTCGTCTTTAAGGTCGTCTTGATCTATTGTGAGCTTGGCGCGAAGTTTGCCATTGACCTGGACCACAATTTCTACAGTATCAGAGATGAGATATTTGTCATCCCATTTTGGCCATTCGTCATCTACTGAGAAATTTTCTAACATTTCGGAGGCTAGGTGCGGAGCGAATGGCTTTAACAGTTTTGCGAGTGCGATGAGGTCGTCTTTAGTGGCGCCAGTTTTATAGAGTTCATTGACGTATTCCATTAAGGCGGAAACAGCAGTATTGAAACTGCAACGGTAGATGTCTTCGGTAACCTTCTTAATTGTGCGATTGCGCAAAGAACGAAGTGCGACATCACGACCATCTTCCTCGGACACGCTCAAGGGCGCTCGCCCAAGCTTACGGTCCTCGGAAGAGGTCGTTTCTGCCGCTTCAGACTTTCCACTAAAGCACAAATTCCAGCAGCGGTTGAGGAAGCGGTAGACGCCGCCGACAGAGCGGGGATCCCAAGAAGCATCAAATTCAATCGGGCCAATAAACATTTCGTAAGTACGGAGGGTGTCAGCACCATAGCCTTCATCTATTACATCTAGCGGGTCAATCACATTACCTTTGCTTTTACTCATTTTTTTGCCATCCGGAGCATTGATATAACCGTGGTAAATCAGTTTTTTAATTGGTTCGCGGAATGGTAAATAACCTTCATCGGCGAAGAATTTACACCAAAAGCGAACGTACAAAAGGTGCGCCACGGCGTGGTCGGCGCCAACATAGATGTCGGTAGGTGCCCAGTAGGCAACGGCTTTTTCGTCCCAAGCGGCTTTATCGTCGTGAGGCGAAGTGTAGCGCCAGAGGTACCAGCTGGAGCAGGCGTAGCCGTCCAAGGTATCAGTTTCGCGAGTCATTTCCTCTAAATGAGTTTCGCCGGTCTTTGGATCAGTGACGGGAATCTCAACTTTAAGCCAATCTTTAGCTTTAGCGAGAGCTGAACGACCGGATTTGTCTGGCTGGTAATCTTTAATCTCTGGGAGAAGAACCGGAAGCTGGTCTTCGGGAATAGGGTGAGGATTTCCTTCTTTGTCGTAAGCGATTGGAATAGGGCAGCCCCAGTAACGCTGACGCGAAATCAGCCAATCGCGCATTTTATACATGGTTTTAGGGGTACCAAATTGATCGAAATCGCAAAGATCGGCCTCTACGATTGGTAAATCAAACTTTTCGGCAAACTCGCGGTCGCGGTCGTCCATGGCTGGTACGGCCATAATAGCACCGGTGCCATAACCGGATAAAACATAGTCTGCTACCCAAATAGGGATTTTTTCTTTAGTAGCGGGATTAATGGCGTAAGAACCCGTGAAAACGCCGGTTTTTTCTTTATTTTCTTGGCGTTCCACTTCGGACTTTAGAAGCGCGCTGGATTTATAGCGCATTACTTCGTCGCGAGTGTCATCATTTACTAAATAATCTAAACCTGGATATTCTGGAGCGACCACCATAAAGGTGGCGCCATAAATAGTGTCCGGGCGGGTGGTAAAAACTGTAATCTTGCGACCGCCGGTGAGAGCAAAATCAATCTCCGCGCCAACACTTTTGCCAATCCAGTTTTTTTGCATGGTCTTGATTTTGTCTGGCCAGTTTAAGGCATCGATTTCGTCTAATAGTTCATCGGCGTACTCGGTAATCTTAAAGAACCACTGCTTCATCTTTTTCTTTTCAACTTCGTGACCGCAACGCCAGCATTTGCCGTTTTCAACTTGTTCGTTAGCTAAAACGGTTTGGTCTTCCGGGCACCACCACTGGTAAGATTCTTTTTGGTAGGCAAGGCCTTTTTTGTAGAGCTGAAGGAAACACCACTGAGTCCATTTGTAATAATTAGGATCTGAAGTATTTAGCTCCCTGTCCCAATCTATGGCTAAGCCGAGGCGCTTGGCTTGGCGGCGGAAGTTAGAAGTGTTTTGTTCAGTTACTTCTTGCGGAGCAGTGCCAGTTTTAATGGCGTAGTTTTCAGCGGGAAGACCAAAAGTATCATAACCAAATGGACGAAGAACATTGAACCTTTGTTGCTCATAGAAACGAGTAAGGACATCTACGATGGTAAAATTGCGTACGTGGCCCACGTGTAGCCCCGCACCAGAGGGATACGGGAACATTTCTGCAATAAACATTTTAGGAACGTCTGGCTTCTCGGTGGCCTTATAAGGCTTTTCTTGTTCCCAAATTTTCTGCCATTTTTGTTCAATTTTTAGTGGTTCATATCTATCCATAGAGATAATTATAACAATTTTTGTACTTTTTTGTAAATATTGATGAAACGGTCCAGAGTAGTTTCAAAATCGTGCTCTTTGGCAATTTTGATGGAATTGGCACTAAATTTGGTGCGCAATTTGTCATCATTTAAGACAGTTTGGAGCGCGGATGAAATCTCCGAAACATTGCCTGGTTCACAGAGAAAACCGTTCTCGTCTGTAATGCAAACTTCGGATACGGCGCCCTTATCTACGGCAATCAGTGGCAGACCCGTAGCGGCGGCTTCAATTAGCACGATTCCCTGAGTTTCTATCTCGCTGGCGGTGGCAAAGACCCAACCGACTTTATATATTTCATACAAATCTGGTGGCACAATGCGGCCAAGGAACTTGACGGAGCTATTAATACCTAAGGTTTTGACCTTTTTTTCTAGTCTAATTTTATCAACACCATCACCCACTATTACTAAAAATGCGTCTGGTAAGGCAGTAAGAGTTTTATGAAAAGCATCAATTAAGGTACCGATCTTTTTCTCTGGGTCTACGCGTCCGACATATAAAACAATGGGGCGGTCTTTAGGAATACCGTATTTTTTGTAAATCTCAGCGCTAGCGGTGCCGGGTTTAAAATTAGACAAATCTACGCCGTTTGACACGGCGGCAACTGGAATATCTAGTGGATGGCTAGAAAGTAAATTATAAATAGCTTGTTTGGTGGGCATAGTAACAAAGTCGCTTTTACTTTGGCGATTTCTAAAATAACTAGAAAGCAGGGCGTTGACTGGCCGGCGCACTAGTTTAGGGAGTTTTAGCGGCTCGGTCAAAACTTCTGGTTGATTATGCTCGGTAGTGACCACCGGAATGTTGTTTTTGCGCGCGTATGAAACTACCGAAAGGCCAATCGGGTCAGAGACTTGTACATGAACCACATCAGGCTGAAACTCATCTAAGATTTTTTTGATTTCTGGCTGTGGAAAAACTGATACTTTAAAACCATGTTTAAAGAACAGACGTTTTTTCTTAGGCACGGAATGGATTTGGTCTGGATAAACTTTGGCCTCAATAGACTTTAAATAGTTTACTTTTACGCCGTCTTCATCGCTAATATGATTTTTCTTGGTTTGGCTAGGAGTCAAAACCAAAACTTCGTGACCGCGGCGAGCAAGTCCCATAGCTAAATTATGTGAAAAAACCGCCACTCCGTTAATCATTGGATAGTAAACTGCGGTGGCGATGACAATTTTCATAAATCTCCTTAAAGTGATTTGGCTTTATCCATTTGAGGATCTTTCATACTATTAATATCTTCGTAAGTGCGTTCAACTTTAATGTCTGGAGCAATACCCTCGCCACTAATGGAGCGGTCTTTAGGTGTATACCACTCTGCGGTAGTAACTTTAAGCACGGTGCCGTTTGATAAATTATAGAGATTCTGGACAACGCCTTTGCCGTAGGTGGGCTCGCCAACAATGGTGGCTTTTTCGTAATCTTGTAAGGCGCCAGCGACGATTTCGGAAGCAGAGGCTGAAGAACCATTTACTAAAACTACGGTTTTCATATCTTTTAAAATGGCTTTGCCAGAACTAGAACTGGTAGTAGAATCACCAAAATGTTTGGATTTTTGAGTAAAGATAGGTTGGTCATCAAACCAGAGACTGAGCAAATCTTTAGCCGCCGCCACATAACCACCGCCATTACCACGAAGATCTAAAATAACTTTTTTAATACCTTTGTCGCTAAATTTCTTAGCAAAATCTTGCACCATCGTGCCAGTATCTTCATCAAAACGGGTGACAGTAACGATAGCTGTGGAGCCATCATATTTGACATAGGCCGAAACGTTATTAATAGTTTCGCGTTTCATGGTGAAAGTCTTTTCTTTGCCATCGCGGACAATTGTAACGGTAACCTCAGTACCAGCTTCACCACGGGTACGCTTGGCAATTTCATCGGTAGATAGCTTATAAACATCTTCGCCGTCAATTTTATAAAAAATATCACCTGCTAAAATACCGGCCCTTTCGGCAGGATTGTCTGGGAGAGTACGCAAAACTCTAGTGTAGCCATCGCGCAGACCGATTTCTACGCCGATGCCGGAACCGACATTGCCGTGAAGATCATCGTAAAAATCTGAAGTTTCTTCAGAGTCCATATAGACTGTGTAAACATCGCCAAGTGCTTCAGTAAGACCCTTTTTGGCGCCTTCAATGACTTTTTCTTCGTCAATTTCGCCATTGTATGTGTTGGCGAGTTTATTATAAACCTCGTTTAAGGATGACCAGTTAATATTTGAGCTATAGTCGGTGTCTAGGCCAAGATATGGAGCAAAACCAGCGAACCAGTTGTTCCAGTTGGCACCAATTACGCCGCCGATTATGGCCAAAACTGCGCCAATAATAATAGCGCTGCTTAAATTAACCTTTTTCTCTTTCCACTCTTGCTTATCCATTGTTTAATTATAGCACAAATTAGTGTAGGTGAATGAAATTGTACTGCCACACTTCGCCAGCTGGAATAGTGCGGGCGCCGAAGTCGCCATAGTGGGAATTGCCAGAATATAGATATGTAGCATAGGAGTTGTTGTATTCAGTAACATTGATTGAACCATCACCATTCACACTTTCTACCCAAAAGACGTGACCGTAAGGATAGCCATCAACTTGACCAATGGTACTTGGAGCAGGATCCTTGTCTACTGTGTAGCCAGCGGCACGAGCGCCATCATCCCAAGAATAGGCGTTGCCCCAAGCAGCAGCTACACCGTAAGCTTCGTAAGCTTTCCAACCGGCATAGCTAACACATTCACAGACATAGCCACCAATTTTATGCCAACCATAGGCATCTTCCCAATAAGTAATATAGGCGTCCTGGCGAGATGGGCAATCACCTTGCCATGGGTAAGTATTGGCGCCAGAATAAGCGCTACCATGGTACAACTCTGGGTGAGCTTCCTGTTCGGCGCGTTCGGCTTCGCGCTGAGCCTCTATTGCAGCTTTAGCTACTTCGGCATAGGCCTCGGCATCATTTTCATATTTTTCTACTAGGGCTTGTTGTTCGTTGCGTTTGCCGACCAGTTCTTGCCTGGCAACTTTTTGCTGGTCTAAGAGCTCTTCTACCTCGGCCTTGGCGGCTTCTAAAGCTAGTTTGTCTTCTTTAACTTTAGTGGCAGAAGCGCTGATTTGTTCCTTAACGACTTCTTCGCGGGCAGCTTTTTCGGCAAGGTCAGAAATAGAAGTAGAGCCGGCTAAAATTTGAATTGGTTCGGCGTCGGATTCAAAATGCATGTTAACTAATAGTTCAGCTAAAGCTTCTTGTTCTTCTTGGAGTTTTGCTTCGGTTTCGGCAATTTGCTTCTTCAAAGCTTTAACCTCAGCTTCGGTTTCGGCAATTTCGGCCTCTTTTTTAGCGATTTCAGCGGTAAGCTCGCTGACTTTTGCCTGGTAGGCGTTGGCTGTTCTGGCAGCGTTAGCGGCATTTTTGTTAGCTTCTTGTTCTTTGGCTACAGCAGCACGACAAGCGGCAGAGTTTTGGCAAGCTTTAGAAATTGCATCAGCTTTGCTACCGTTAAAGATAACACTAAAAATTGGCACAGCAACTAATACTATGATGATTAGGAGGATGATGGTTAGTTTTTTATTTTTGTCTACCATAGTATTATTATACCATAAAGCTTATGTTTTATGCAAGTATTTTGAGACCGCCAGCCTTGCCGAAATCCGACCAATAATGATACCGGCAAGAATAAAGGCTAGAAATACCAAAATGAGTTTATTTGAATCTAGAACGTTGTTAATGCTAGTAACATCAATACCGTAATTAATGAGTTTAGGCGACAAGAACTTGAAGCCAAAGTATGAAGCGGTGCCGGCGATAAGCCCAGCAATAATACCGCAAATTTCTGCTTCTACTAGGAACGGTCCACGGATGAAGCCTTTATCCGCACCAACCAATTTCATCATGTAAATTTCTTCGCGGCGGGAGAAGATTGCCATCCTAATAGTTGAAAAGATAATAAGAATGGAAATGACCAGAAACACTACTGCCAGAATAATACCACCGGTACGGGCAATTCTAGCCCAAGAAGTAATAGTGGCAATTTCGGCCCGATTGACGTCGTAGGTAGGAGCCTTTTCTTTGTCGGTGTAGGCGCGGAATAATTCGTTTTCTTCTACCATAGTCTTGATACTATCAAGATTATCTACATCGTAGACCTTAATGCGCATGGTAGCCTGCATTTTATCAATCATCATTTTAGTCATGTCGTCATCAAGAATCTCTAGAATCTCGTCACTAGTGGCGTTTTCTTCTAGGAACTTGGCATATTCTTCTTCGGAAGTGGAAGTCTCTACAGATTTGATATTTGGATCAGTCTTGATAGTTTCAGTAAGTTCTACTAGTTTCTCGGCGGTAGTGTTAGGCTTAAAGTAAATCGTAATATCAATTTTGTCTTTCATGAGTTCGGCTGTGTTAGTTAAAATCACACTAGCTACAACCGTAACAAATAAAATGATGAGAGTAATAGCCATTACAGCAGTAGCGGCTGAAGACAACCAAATATTGCGACCAAACCCTTTAGTACCATACTTAACCACGCGCGCCTTTTCACGAATGATGTGGCGGTTGCGGTTTTTTTGCATAGTCTTTAAGCCTTTTTTGGAGACTTTTTTGAGTTTTTTATCGTTCTCTGCATTCGTCATTGTACTAGTTTCCTTTTAGGTTTTAAGGCGTGACCGGGAGTTTGGACGGCACGGGTGGCTTTAGGAACTGGCGTCTCATCAAGATTATAAATACCATTATTCTTTTGATCGTTGACAATTTTGCCATGCTTCATAGTGATGACACGCTTTTGCAAAGTGTTAACAACGTTTTCGTTATGAGTAGTAACTAAAATAGTGGTGCCAAAATCATTAATCTTTTTGAGTAGGTCAATGATTTCTTTAGTAGTGAGTTTATCAAGGTTCGCAGTAGGCTCATCAGCAATTAGAATCTTAGGCTGGCGAGCGACCGAGCGAGCAATTGAAACGCGCTGTTGCTGACCACCGGAGAGTTGGTGTGGAAATTTCTTGGCTTGAGCAGACAAATCTACTAGTTCTAGGACTTTAGGAACGGTTTTGCGAATTTCCTTGCCGCTCATACCGGCAATTTCTAGGGCAAAGGCGACGTTTTCATAAACTGTACGGCGAGGCAAGAGTTTAAAATCCTGGAATACTACACCAAGTCGGCGGCGATAGCTAGGAATGTGACGTTTTTTAACGTAATCTAGGTCAATGCCACCGATGATAATCTTGCCAGAGTCGGGGTTTTCTTCTTTGGTAATCATTTTCATGAGTGTGGATTTGCCGGCACCGGATTTACCTACTAAAAAAACAAATTCGTTTGGTTCAATATGCAGAGAAACAGAATCAAGAGCTGGCTCAGTGTCACCAGGATAAGTTTTAGTTACCGAGTCAAGTAAAATCATACTATAATAATAGCATAAGTTTTATGATTTGTAAACAATGTGGAAGGTATAATTTTTAGTAGGCTGGTTGTCGGCCTGGTAGACCGAGACTGGTGAAATTTCAGTGTCTGGATAGTCCTTTTCTACTTGCGCCAATACTTCGGCATAGGTCTTTTCACTAGTAACTGTGAGATCTTCGGAGCGAGTTTTGTTATAATTAATTTTTCTTGAATGAGACAAATGTTTCATTAATAGGTCTAGATTAATTTCAAAACCTGCGAGATAATCAGCGAGCTTAAATTCGCTTTTGACAGAGTTTTTAAATTCGCCTACCACACCAAGATATTCTTCGCCAATATAAATCGCAGCGGAACGTTTCTTCTCGTACGGTTTGGATTCTGGCGTAGATTCTTTTAATGGTACAAATGTAGCATTTATATTATATTTACTAAATATTGCAGCAACATATTTTTTGGCTTGATAAAAAGCGGTTTTATTATTGTATTTACGATCAGCAATGATGAAAGCAAGATTAGTTTTTTCCTCTGGGACGTTTTCTTGGTTCAAACCCCATTCTTTTTGATAAACTTTGTTCATCTCGTAAATCGCAAACTGATTGACTGGTAGTTTTTCGTTTAAGAAAGTTTTTTCTAGCAAGTTCGGAATGATGCTCTGGCGGACATACTGCAATTCTGGGCTAATGGAATTTACTATTTTATAAGAATTACTAGGCGCTTGACCGACTTTTTTAAGTAGTCTTTCGCTAATAAAACTATAGGTCAAAACTTCGCTAGCACCATATTTAGACAGTAAGTTGCGCAAACCTCGTTTTAATTCAAACATTTGGTTTTTATTGGCAGTGCCGTGGAGTGGTAAGGTAGGCTCTATGTTGTCGTAGCCAAGGAGCCGGCCGACTTCCTCAATTATATCTTCTTTGATATGGATATCAGTACGCCAATAGCTAGGAATAATCTCTAAGGCATTGCCTTTGACTTTAATACTAAACCCAACATTTTGCAAAGTTTTAATAATTAAATCTGTGCTATATTTGGTGCCTAGTAAACTATTAATCTCATCTGTTGTAATTTTTACAACAGATGGTCTGATAGGCGATGGATAATAATCTCTAACTTCTAGTGGCTTGCCGCCAATTTCTTTAACGGCTTCAGCAAGCACATTAAAGGTGCCGCCGGCAGATAGACCTTTTGTAAATCTAGTAATTGCTTCTGAGAAAATGCCGTGGGCCATTTGAGTTTTGCGTAAATTATAAAGACTAAAGGTGGCGGATTCTAATAATACGTTCTTAGTATTTTCGTCAATCATGGTGGATTTGCCGCCCATAGCGCCGGCTAAGGCTACTGGCGTGTCGCCGCTAGCGATAACGATGTCGCTAGCATTTAGAGTTACTTCGGTATCATCTAATAATGTGAGTTTCTCGCCTTCGCGGGCAAGTCTGACCACAATTTCTGGATTTTCGCGACCACTAACGCTAGCGAATTTATCATAATCAAAGGCATGTAGCGGCTGACCGGTAAGATACATTAAATAGTTGGTAACATCCACAATTTTTGAATGCGTAAAGGTACCGGATTTAGCAATCAAGATCTGCATCTTTGAAAGATATTTAGATTTTTCGGTAGCTTCAGCGACTCTAATAACAGCGGCAGTGTAGCGCGGGCAGATGGTAGTGTCAGGAATACTAATAGTGAGATTACAGTCGCGGCTTTTTAGACCATTTTCAGCGTATTTTAAAAAGCCTCTTTCAAATACTCGTTCCTCAAAGAGAAATTCTGGATCTTTGAATTCTTGGCCCAAAATGCCGGCTACTTCGCGGGCAAAACCAATAATGCCAAAACAATCAGGGCGGTGAGTTAAAGACTTGTTTTCAATTTCTAGAATTAAGTCATTAAGGTTAAAAATGTCAGCGAGTAAGTCGCCAGGCTTAGCGATTTCGGGGTCAATTTCGGCGATTTTTTCGTGTTTGTCGTCAAAGTCTAGCTCATCAGCGCCGGCAAGCATGCCACTAGATTCGTATTTATCTAACATTTTGCGTTTGCCGATAACGAATGGCGCGTCTTCATGGGCTGAGGCTGGCACTATGGCGCCAGGTGCAAGCCATACAGCAAGCATCCCCTCCCGGACATTCGGTGCACCACAAACAACCTGAACTAATTCTGGACCACCATTATTAATCTGACAAAGCGTAAGATGGGTATCGGGAATTTTTTCGGCTTTTTCTACGCGAACAACATAAATATTGTCGTATTTGTGGGTTTCGTCAATCACGCCTTCAACTTCTACTAAACGAGAGCCAATCAGGCGAATTAATTCCTCGTCTGGAATTTTAATATCGATATATTGTTTTAGCCAATTTAATGAGATTTTCATATTAAAACTCCCTCAAGAAATTTAAATTACCAGATTCAAAATAACGAATGTCATTTAGACCGTAGCGAAGCATCACTAAGCGATCAATACCGCCACCCCAAGCAAAGCCGTGGTAGCGAGTAGGATCGATGCCAGCCATTTTTAAGACATTAGGATGAATCATGCCGCAACCAAGCATTTCTAAAAAGTCGCCCTTTTTGCCACCTAGGGATTTTGGCTTTTCAATCATAAATTCTAGACTAGGCTCAGTAAATGGGAAATAGCCCGGTTGGGTGCGGATGTTGAGCTTTTGCTCGTAGTATTTTTCAAAGAATTCGCGCAAAATTCCGAGCATGTCACCCATGGTGCAGTCTTCTGAGACATAGACGCCTTCACATTGATAAAAAGTATGTTCGTGCGTAGCGTCAACGTCTTCATTTCTAAAAACTCGGCCTGGCATCACTGCGGCGATAGGTTTACCTGCCGCGAGATTGTCTTTAAACTGTTTTAAAACTCGGTGCTGCATAGTAGAAGTGTGGGCTGGCGGAATAAGACCTTCTTCGGTACGGAAGGTGTCGTAACCATCGCGGGCGGGATGCTCTTTAGCAAAGTTCAAAGAATCAAACATGTGATATTCGTCATCAAGCTGACGAGATTCAACTACATCAAAACCCATCATTTGATAAATATCAATTACTCGGTCTAGTTCAGTCATGAGTGGATGTTTGGAACCAAGTTCGGCTGGATAAAACTCCGGCATAGGCTCATTAACGCCGCACCATGCCGTGACATCAATTGGCTCTGCTTCGGTGTCTAGGGCAGCTTTTTCGGCCTCACAAATAGCGGCAATAATAGCCTGTTTTTTAGCGTTTAATTCGCGACCGAAATCGGCACGTTTTTCTGGTGGCAAATCGCGAACCTTGGCAGCCTCGGAATTTAGCTTTTTTAACTCTGCTTTAAGATTTTCTATGTTATCCATATGAATTATATTATACATCTAGTTAAGGTTTTTGAATAGAGATTTACGCCGCAAAGCTACGATTTCTCTCTTCGGAACGCTCAAATCTGCCACACCAAAAACAATAAAGGTTTTCTTTAGTCTTCTCGTCATGCACGAATGATACTTTTTCGTTTAAATCAAAGATTGGGCCACCAAATTGTAACCTATCGGCTGGGTGGTAATTAGCAATGATCGTTAAATACGAAGCGTAACTCAAGGCCAACTCTGCTTCATCTTTAGTCATGCCAGAAAACCTGGCGATTTGGCCGGCAGCGGAGGTGTCTTTTGGATTGGCTTTGTAATAATCTTCTTTATACTCAGAAATGCTACTTCTAGATTCGTTAATGAGAGATGAAACCATATCATAAAGTGCAAAACCGGAATACTGTTCAGTGCTACCGAGGTTAGTATTTGAACTACTTAATGTGTAAATTTTGCCAGTGGCAATCTCTTCTGGAACACCATCGCATGCTTTGAGGATACCAAAGAAACCGGCAATCCTTGCAAGAATACCTCCTCCACTAGAGGCGTCGCAAACCGTAGCACTTTTAACTCCGACAGTGGCTTCTCGGTCCATGCCAAGTTTAATAAACTTACTTAGTTCTCCATTTTCAACTACTTTGCCGTCTGAATCTAGACTGCCGCCTAGGGCACTAATCCACTGTTCTTTAGTGCGCGACATATATTTAGTACTAATAGTGTTGTGAGAATTGCAATACAAATCACCTTCTACGCCAACGGTAGTGACTGTACTACAATCTCCAGCTAGTGTAGTAAATTTCTGCTCGCTGCCGTCCGCTATGGCGCTACCAAATAAATTATTAACTGAATTATTGGTCAAATCTGCTACCGTTCCGACGGCGGAGACGAGTCCGGTTTTACTATTGGCAGCCGAACGACTAATCATAGACATGGCAAAATCGTGCACTATGCTACCCATAAAAGTATTTGGTGAAGAAATATCAAATGGGCTGAGTGTTGCACGGTCGGCAGCAGCTTTACGTGCTAAAACAATATCAACTTCATGTTGATACTTAGCAATAGTTTCGGCATCAGATGGCATAGCGCCTAGGGTTCTAGCATTTATTGTATTAGACAAGTAAGAGCCGCCTTCTACAATTCGGTTGCCACCTACTACACTGGAAAAGGTATTTTCACCTAATCCGGTCGCAGACATAGCAACACTGCTGGTAGCTCTACTCATAGTTGACTGATCGGCTGTAGCCCCGCCAAAAAGTCTCATTACGATGCTGGATTTACCACCTTTATTGTTGTTGATGGTGGTACCTTTTATGGTCTCTTCGTTACCTTCGGCAGTTTCGGTGGCAATTAATACACGGTCTCTAGAAAAATTATTTGCTTCTTGGCGCGAGTAAGTTTCTTTTGACACTGCGGCTACAAAATTAACTGTTTCTAAAACAGATTTCTTTTCAGTAACCTGTTGATTGGTGTTGACATCTGTGTAGGTAGTAGTGCTTTCTTTTGACAAAACATTCATCAATTGGTTAACTGGACCGTCACCATCTATACGAGCACGCTGGATGGGTTCTTCTACAGCCAGAAAAGCGCTGGCAGCCTGGCGTGGTTCATTGGAAGAAATAGCAGTATTCAAAAGTTGGGCAGCTTTGCGGGTTGCATCTTCGGCGGTGCTTCCTTTAGTAGTGCTGACTACATTATTAATAACATCGCTTGCGTCGCTACCGATTGAAAGAGTGATATCGCCACGGCAATCACCTTTTGATTCATCATTTTCATTAGTTTGGTCTTCGCAACTAGACATGCTTGATGAACCATCGTTATTTAATATATCTTGCAATGTTTCGACAAAACTCGCCTCATCGGTCTGATAATTACCGGTGGACTCCCAGCTATTAAATGCTCCACGCGAGAGACCCAGCTCTTGATAAACTTGATCGACCTCATCACTATAATAAAACCTGGCTGATATATTTAAAGCTTCGGAGTAAGCTGCATAAAGTCTAGGGTCAGATTTAGCAGCTACAACAAATTCACTACCTGGAATAACTCGCCCTTCAAACAAGACTGCAAGTTCCCCATCAGAGCTACTTTTATAATAGTCGAGGTTAGTGGCAGCGACTTCAAATGGCTGATCAATATCTGCTACATATGTATTAGTTTTAATAAAATCACCACTGGCCGTGACCTGACCTACGATAATACCGGCATCTGCCAAATCACTTGAAAAACCACTAGGCATTCTGCCTTCAGATAAATCTTCCTCGACAATATTTAAACCTTGCTCTTCAATGATAGCGGTAGTATCAGAAAAACCTAAAGAATCTTGCAAATTATAATCAATTGAACCAACCATTAATAACGGCGTAGCAACTGCTACAACCGCAATTACTACTATAAGAATTACAATAATAAACAGCGGTGCGGTTTTGGCAAAATTTGATGCTTTGGGTTGGCTAGACGATTTACTGTCTTTTTTCCCGTTGCCAGAAAATAAACCTTTGCCAGGAGTTGCGGCACTAGCTGGATTGGCTGGATTGGCTGAACTGGCTGGATTGGCTGAACCATTTTTCTTATTACCAATTCCTGCACCGCCAGATTTATTAGCTGGTTCGCCACCACCAGATGCAGCATCTTCGGACTCACCAGGTTTATTCTTAGAAGCGGCTTTTTCGGCAGCAAGCAAAGAACCGGCTGCGGCTACATTTGCTACAGCATTACTAATCTTGCCAGAAATAGACTCTTCTGGTGTAGTTTCTTCGGGCCTATCGTCCATATAATATGTATTATAACACTTATGTTTTTAATTCTAAAGCAGAATAATTGAAATTAGTGAGATAATAGCCAAAATAATTAAAACAATCCAAACCCAACCGTATTTGCTGGTTTTTTGAAAGTCTTGAATATATTCAGAATCATCAATTAAGTCTGGCGTGTCGCCATCAATTACGCCGACGCCTTCGGTCATTTTAGTTCTTAAGTCCGCGCTAATTCGGCGAGACAATTCATCTTTTTGAGTTTCTTTGTTTACTATAATACCCATCTTTTTCCTAAATAAATTATTATTGTTCTCATTATACCATAGATGTGCTATAATAATAAACGATAATATTTAAGGAGGCTTAAAATGGCGACCAAAAAGTCGAAATCGTCGAAGAAGTCCGCGAAGACCCCTACGACAAAACCTAAGACCGCCAAAAAAACGGTCAAAACCAAAACGGTGGAGAAGGTGGAAAAAACAGCAAAACCAGTAGCAGTAGCAGCGAAGCCATCCGCAAAGAAATCATGTCTTTCAGGATTTTTCGCTAAAAAGTATGAAGAAAAAGAAAGTATCCTCACTGTATTTAAGTGCCATAAGTTTTATGGTGCCTTAATCGGTGAGCTACTTGGCACCATGGTATTAGCACTTGTATTATTCTCACTTTCTTTGATGGGAATTGCAAACATTGCTACTTATGCCATCGCCGTAATTGCAATCTTAATTGCGATTTACGGATTCTCTGGTGCTTGCCTAAACCCACTCGTAGTAGTTGGGATGATGGCATCACGCAGGATGTCAGTAATTCGTGGTATTATGTACATCATTGCAGAAGTAATCGGTGCATGGTTTGCCTGGTTAATCTTTAATGGTTTCCACCTAGCCGGTGGCGAAACCGCCTATGATGCGCCTGCAATGGCTACTTTAGCCGAAGGTGGTTTCTGGGTAGTAGCGATGGTTGAAATCGTAGGTGCAATTATTATTGCATTCTTCTTCAACCGCGCACTTAGATACAAACGTAGTGTATTTACCTTTGCTGCAACTGCAGCTGGTGGTATGGTACTAGCAATACTTATTGGCTATGTAGTATCCGCTGCATTCCTAGGCTTAAATAACAACTTTATCTTTAACCCTGCTGCAGCATTGATGCTCAAAATCTTCCCAGAAGCCGGCGAAAGCTTCGGCGAAGTATTTGGCGGCGTCTGCCAAGCATTGTCACTTTATGTGATTTTGCCAATGCTAGGTGGCGTAGTTGGATTTTACCTATCCGACTTCACTTCTAAATTAGCTGGTGAAGAATAAGAGACAAATAAAAAATAACCCCGCGAGGGGTTATTTTTATTGCTTTGGGAATAGTGGCGTAGTTGGTGGAGTAGGAGTCTTGGCAAAGATTTCATAAATCTTGTCTGTAGTGTCGGGTAGAAATGGGCTGAGCTCGTAGCTTGCTTCTAATAAGTCTTTTATTAAGTTTTGTAGGCAAGTTTCTAATTGTTCTTGATCGCCGTTTTTAGCTAGGACCCATGGCTTTTCGTCGTCGATACGTTTGTTGAGATTTTGAATCTTTTCCCAAACGTAGTCAAAGGCTTTAGAAAACTCGTAATTGTTCATGAGGGTTTGATACTCTGAGCTAAACTTAAAGTCAATCTGCTTTTCTACTTTAATGCCGTTTTTGTTAGCAATTGTAGCTAATCTTTGCACTAAATTGCCTAGGTCGTTAGCAAGTTCGTTGTTGTAAGCATCATTAAATTTGTCCCAAGTGAAATCAGAGTCTGAAAATGTGTCGATGTGCCTTAAGAAGTAATAACGGAAAGCGTCTAGACCGTATTTATCAATAATTTCGGTTGGATCTAGGACGTTGCCAACAGACTTACTCATTTTTTGGCCGTTAGCTAAAATCATGCCATGTGAAACGATAGTTTTAGGCAGTGGTAGACCTAGCCCGAGTAACATAGCTGGCCAAATAATCGCGTGAAATCTCAAAATATCTTTGCCCACGAACTGGGCTACGGCTGGCCACCATTCAGAAATTTCTTGATCCGGATAACCTAGTACCGTGATGTAGTTAGACAATGCATCAATCCAAACATACATAACCTGAGAATCGTCGTCTGGCACTGGTACGCCCCAAGTAAGCTGAGATTTAGGCCGAGAAATAGAAACGTCGGGTGAGTCTTCTAATAGTTTTAAGACTTCTTTTTTGCGAAAATCTGGCAAGATTAATAATTCGTCTGATTCAATGGTTTTTTTAATTTGGTCTTTGAAATCAGAAATTCTAAAATAGTAGTTCTCTTCTTTAAGCTTTTCGTAGGGTTTTTGATGGTCTTTACAAACACCTTGGTTTTCTTCGTATTCTTTTTCGGTAATAAATCTTTCGCAGCCGGTACAATACCAACCTTCATATTTAGCAGGATAAATGTGGTCTTTAAGCTTTAACCAGATTTCTTGGCAACGTTTTTGATGTTCTTCGTCAGTGGTGCGGATAAAATCCGTATAAGTGGTACCTAGTTTTTCAATAAACTCTTTAAACTTATTGGTATTATTAGTGACAAAATCTTCAACTGGGAAATTTAGTTGTTTGGCTTTTTGATAAATCTTGTTGCCGTGCTCGTCAGTGCCAACTTGAAATCTGACTTCATCGCCATTTAGGCGTAAATAGCGAGCACAAACATCGGCCAAGCAATAATCCATTGCGTGTCCAATATGAGGCGTACCATTTACGTAAGGAATCGCCGTAGTAATATATTTATTTGCCATGCAAATATTTTACAATACTTCGCAGCTATTTTCAACTGAGGTGACGTCAGAGCTATTGACGGTGGTGTCGGTAGTGAAATTGTTGATGTTGGTCTCAAAGTTTTCTTTAACGGCGTCAATAGTTAATGTCTCGTCATCTTCAAGACCAGCGAGAGCGCGATATTCACTAACTGTCATGGTTTCGGATTCGGTTTCTTCGGTTTCATCAGTGTAGGTGATTGTTTTGTTAGTGGCTACGCTAGTGAGTTTGCCACCAGCAAAGGTGTAACTGTAGGTGGTTTTGGCGGAGGCGATACCTTCACCGTAGGTGATACCATCCTCGGCATATACAACGCTATTAACACACACTAAGTCAGCAGCGGTAGTGGTTTCCTCTTCTTCTTCCTCCTCGTCCTCTTCTTCGTCTTCATCTACTATAGTAGTTGGAGTATTTGGAGTGGTGCCGCCACTAGGACTAGAGCTACCGCCAGTACCGATAAATTGCATAATTAATACTGCGGCTAAGGCGATTACGACCATAGCAGCAACTATAACTAAGGCAATCAAAGTGGTCTTGCTGGTTTTAGGCTTAGCTGGAGCGCTAGAAGCCATACCATCTGGTTGAGTAGCAGGATCCGTAAATGAAACGTTGGGGGTTTGCGCGTCAGGAGCGGCCGCGAATGGGTTATCGGCTGGGTTTGGTTCTGGTATGCTAGTTGGACCAGAAACCGCGGAGCCGATGGAACCTGGAACTGGCTCAGCTGCTTTCATGGGGGCTTTTAATTCTTCTTCAATTGGATCCGGGGCCGGAGCAGGCTCTGGCATCATGATGGGGTCAGTAGCAGCTACACCACCAGTTGGTTGGAAAACTGGATTAACTGGAGCAGATGGAGTTGGAGGAACTGGGTTAACTGGCGCTGCGGCAACTGGTGTAGGCGCAACTGGAGTAGGCGCAACTGGTTCAGGAACTGGGGCTACTGGAGCCTCAGGAGCTACTGGCGCCGCTGGAGCTGGAGCGCTGATTGATGGCTCAGGAGTAGGGGTCGGCGTAGGATTTGGTGTTGGTGTAGGTGTTGGTGTTGGATTTGGTCTAATCATTGGATCCATTATTTTTTCCTCAATTAAATAATAATTAAAATGCTACTGCTTATCATTATAACACATTTTTTGAAAAACAATTATAATTAACGGCCAGAAAAACCGCCACCGCCACCGCCACCGCCGGAGAATCCGCCACCGCCACCGCCGGAGAATCCAGAAGACGAACCGCCACCGGAACTGGACATAGTAGTAGAGCTAGTGGCATAGGTAGCAGCACTACGAAGGCCTCTAGTAATCTCAGAAATAGCTAGGCCGTTCATGAGATAATCTGGTTCGGCAACTTCTTCTAGCTCGCAATATTCTTTCATTTCTTTCATCCAGCTTTCTTCTAAGCCAAAGATTGCGGCATAAGGCAAGAGTTTTTCGTATAATTTAACAATACCTTTGGCAGATGTATCTGCGCCTTTAACGCTTTGAAGCATTTTTAGCCTGTCGGCTTCGGCCATTTCAATATAGAGTTTTAGCCCGTCCATGTAGCGAACTGCTTCTAGACCCTTTTTAGTATGGCTATTATATTTCTCAGCGCGATCATTTAAGAATGTGCAAACCACAATTGTCGCGATTATTAAAATCAACATTGTCCGATAAAAATATCTGTAAAACACAAATTCGGTGCCATAAGCTTCGTCTAGTTTCAGAAAATCAGACAATATACCCATGAGGAAGAGGCCAAACATTATTACGATTGGAGCCGTGATAATAGTCATTGCGATGATGTTTGAAAGACCGCGTTTTCCGCTACCGCCAAAACTATATGACTTTTCAACTAGTCCGTGGTTTTTTAAATCGCCAACTATTTTGGTTTCTATGGCTCTTTTGGTGCTGATTAGGCTGCTAGTGGCGGCGTGGCGTTTGATTACTATTTCATCGCCAATTTCGGCAGCAGTGCCACCATTTAGAATTTTTAATAAATCAGCATACTCACCATTAACACTTTTTACTACATTAATAACCCATTTTTTCTTGTCGTTCTTTTTGAGTTCAATTTGATGGTTAACAATCATCTCAAGCAGCATTGCAACTTTGTAATCTTTTTTCTTACCAAGATAAATTTCGGACATTTCGGCAAGACTGTATTCTTTGTGGGGTTGATATTCTGGTTTCACAAAATAGCCTTTGTAATAGTTGGCTTTCTCGCGTGATTTGAGGTATTTGATGAAAAATCGGACGATAAAGAATAGGCTGACTAAGCCAGCGGCAATGGCTAAATAAACATAGGTGTAGTTTTTAACGGGTTCTGGAATAGTGAAGCTGCCGGCTAGAAGTTCTACATCGTAAGTAAGGTTTTCGTAGGCGGTAAGGTTTTCGGCTTTAAACTCTACGCCGTCATCGGTAGCAGTGATAGTGCATCGGTCTTGACCGCTAATGCCGTATTTACCTACGTAGCACCATTTTTTGCCAGTATAGACTGATGGGTCTGCAAAATGCAGGCGAGCAGTGACGGAATCAAATCGCTGCGTGGCGCCGTTGCCGTTGGTGTCCCAATAGAGTTCTTGATACGTTTTATTACCTTCGGTGAATTCGGTAACTACCCTCTCGTATTCGTATTCAAAGGTGTAGGTTTGTTTGCCGAGTACATAATCATCGGTACCAGTGCAAACATTGTAGTAATTACCTTCTTTTTCTATGCTATAAATTGGTTCGGGCTCGCCGTTGCGGGTGAGTTTGATATTATCGCGAGTGAGGCTAGGTAAGGTGAGATTTTTGCCATCTTGGTTGGTAAAAGGAATTTGTCGGCAAATGCCCTTGTTTTGGTTAAAATCCGGGAATACTGCGGTGACGCTCTCTACCACTTTTAAGTGCGAAACACCTTCTTCGTCTTTAGAAAGATAATAATCACCAGTAAAATCGCTAAAATAAAAATCATTGACACCGGCAGATACTGGTTTTTGGCACCAAAAACCAGCCAGCACTAGACAAAACATAAGAATTATGATATAATTAAGGGATAGGACCTTTCTTCTCATACCTTTATTTTAACAGATTTTATCGCTTTTTTCAGGGTATTTACTGATTTTTGAAGGGCAATTCCCTCTTTTTCGGAAATATTTAGATCTAAGCGGCGGATGATGCCGGCCCGGCCGACAACGGATGGGAAGCCAAAACAAGTATTGCTAAACTCATCGTAAGATGAAACTGATAAAACTCGCATTTCGTCGTTTAGAATACAATTTAAAATTTGCACTACACAAGTAGCGATGCCATAATAAGTGGCGCCCTTTTTTTCTATGATGTCGTAGGCTTCGTTTTTGACGAAATCTGAGATATCTTTGCGTACGCTAGTTGGTAATAATTCTGTGATTTTTTGACCACCCATATCGGCGAGTGACCACAGAGTAAATTCGCTATCGCCGTGTTCGCCAACTTGATAGGCGTGCACGGATTTAGGATTTACATTGAGATAGCCAGCGATGCGTGAACGAAGTCTGGCGGAATCTAGAACGGTACCTGAACCGATAACTTTTTCGGCTGGGAGGCCAGAAAACTTCATGGTGAAATAAGTAAGCACATCCATTGGGTTAGTGACAACTAAAAAGATACCATTAAAACCACTGTCCATAATCTGTTCAACCATGCCTTTTAAGATATTAACG
This sequence comes from Candidatus Saccharimonadota bacterium, assembly GCA_017533605.1. Taxonomy (GTDB): domain Bacteria; phylum Patescibacteriota; class Saccharimonadia; order Saccharimonadales; family Saccharimonadaceae; genus Nanosyncoccus. The sequence goes on from JAFWKF010000001.1 coordinate 70,407, forward strand.
TTCTTCTTTAGAAGTTGCATTCTATCTTCGCCGGGTTTTTGGGCAGCGCCAGCGGTGATTACTACTACATCGCAATCTTTAGCATCTTTATAAGTGCCACTGGTGATTTTAACGTAGCTTGGCGATACGGCAAGAGCGTCACGAAGATCCATAGCTTCGCCCTCAGCATCTTTGGCGATGATGTCAGTTAAAACAATTTCATTAATGGTAGTGCGTTGATTGATGATTGCATAAGCAATACTAGCCCCCACGTTGCCCGTGCCCACAATCATAATCTTATTATTATCCATAGTAAAATTATAACATAAGCGGATTAAAATAGCGACTCGTAATATAATTTTAGTTCTTCGCCGATAAATTCGTCTTTATCGTAGATTTGTTCTAGCTCTTTTAAGAACTTAGGGGTTTGACGCTCTAAGCGCGCCTGGCGGTACTCTTCGTATTTGATGGTTTCGGATTCGGAAAGGGTGTTGGGGTAGTTACGACCTTTATAATGCAGCAAAAGTTCTGGTAGGCGCTCATCGGTGAATTCGGGGTGAAAATCTGCTAGTCTGGCGGGTTCGGTGGTTCTGACTTTGGCGACTTTGGCGCGGTCTGGGTCGTTTAAAAAGCCATCATAAAGAGCAGCTTCTGGCTCCAAGGCAGGTGGAAATTCCGGCCTGTTTTCGTTTTCCTCACGCATAGTTTCGGCAAAGTCTGGGTGAGAAAGTAAAATCTTTAGGTTTTTCTCGGTGGTTTCTTTAGTCAAACCAATTTTAGACCAACCATCGCCGGAGTCTAACACGGAAAGAGGAGCAACGGCGGGGCATTTGTTAAAACAAAGTTCCTTGACAATTGGATAAAAACTCCGGGCGGGTCCTGATGGGGCGGGTCCTGACCTCGCATTTTCCCCCATTTCGCCTGAGGGCTCAACGGGGGTCCCCCCAGCTCGGCCACCCGCCTCAGCGTCTGAACTCCCGCCGAGTAGTTTATCCAGATTGTAGCGCAGATCAAATACGAGTATGTTGCCGTTGCGGGAGCTAGTGAGGGGGAAGGCGACAGTGGTTTTGTTAAACTCTGAAGGATATCGGCCGGAGGCATAGACGAATGGTTGCTTGTCGTCTAAATTAACCAGTTTTTTGACTGCATTTTTTTCGCGCATTTTAAAGAGAAAGTCGTAGAGTTTGGGCTGTTTTTCTTTAATTAGCTTAGCTACCGCGATGGTGGCATAGACATCGCTCAGGGCGTCGTGGGCGTGTTCGTGCGAAACGCCGTTTAGTTTAGTGATAAGCTCTAGGCGGTTGGTGGCTTTGCCGTCTTCGGTGACAGGCCAGTTAATTCCCTCTGGTCTGAGTGCGCGGGTGAGACGCACGACGTCTAAAATATCCCAGCGGCTGCGACCGTCTTTCCACTCCCATTCGTAGGGGTCGTAGAAATTGCGCCAAAGTGTGGCGCGCATAAATTCGTCGTCAAAACGGACTGTGTTGTAACCCACGGCGATAGTGTTCGGAATAAAGATTTCTTCCGTGACATATTTACAAAACTCGGCCTCACTGATGCCTTCGCGCAGGGTTTCTTGTGGAGTTATTTTGGTGACCATAATGGCATAGGGGCTAGGCAAAACTTCGCTGGTCATTTTAACCAGGATATTAACCGGTTCGCCAATTGGTTCTAAGTCTAGATTGGTACGTTGGCCGGCAAACTGCATGATGCGATCATCCCTGGGGTTCAGGCCACTGGTTTCTAGGTCATAAAAGAAAAAGGTTTTGTCATCCATAGACTAATTATAGCATGAAAAACCCCGGTCTCTAAAGACCGGGGCAGGGTTAATAGTTACAGTTGGAGAATTCGCTCCAGCTTCTCGGCCTCCTCGTCAGCCTCTCGTTTGACTTCCTCGTCAATTTTTGAGCTTAATACCCGTTCCAGGCTATAAAACCGGATGCGGGACGAAAGGTCCTCAATTAGCATCAGTATGCAAGCATACATCACTGATACAAAGAAGACAAATATATAAGCCAAAATAATGGCGTATATGGGTGAGTCATCAGGGCCAAACTTCCCTAAAAAGAGTTGAAGAATGTCGCCGAGTTCGGCAATGAACAAAATAATACCGAAAGTGATTACACTGACATAAAACCAGCGATCAATGATTCTGTCGTTGAGCTTTCTGTCTTTTATTTGCAGGCCGTGCAACCTGAAACGGCTGCAACCGATCATTGCCGCAATGGCCAATGATGCAAAGACAAAGACAATAAGAACTACCAATAAAATGTTATGAATAAGCTCGTACATAAATAAAACCCTCCTTTTTCATATAAAATGCACGAAACTTGTTACTAAGCTCCCTGTAACTAGCAGAGCCTATATCTTTATTATATCACGAAATGCTTAAAAAGTCAATAGAGGTTAAGGTTATTCCTCAGTGGTGGCGTTTTCTTCGATAGTTTCCTCGGCGCCAGCATCTTTATCATAGTCCATACCGTAATAAGCGTATTGTAATCTATTAGAAGCAAGAGAGAGTTCGTCTGCGAGCTCGGCCATTTCACCCTCTCTGGCAACAGTTAGCACGATAAACTTGATTGGTTTATTAGTGCCATCGCAGATTTCGCCTTCGCCATAGGCAAGGTCGGATGGGATGGTGATTTCGCGTACTCCGCCGATTTTGGCACCTTTCATGCCAGAATACCAGCCCTCAATGAGCTGACTAGAAGAAAGGTCAATAAACGGCTTTAATTTAGTCGGGTTTTCGTAATCATCAAATGATGAATCAAAGACGGTTTCATCTGAACACCAACCGATGTAGTAAGCAAGATAATCCGAGTCGTTCTCTGTCAAAGTACGGCCAGTACCAGCGGATAAATCTTTAGACACCACGCCACCTTCGTTGGCCGAAGCTTCATTGTAAGCTTTAACCTCAGACTTGTAATTGATTAGCTTATCATAGTATTTGCTAGATGCTTCTGAAACTTTATTGCTGATTTCATCATAGGCGGCTTGGTATTCGGCAATTTTAGCGTTGTCCACGTCGCTATCGCTTTTGCCATTATTAAAGATAATCGCAACATAACCGGCGATGATTGAACCCAGCATTAAAACTGCAATTAGTATAATAAAGAAACGCTGTTTAGGGCTGGTTTTTAACTCTTTTTCGTCCATATCGGTAAACTCCACTTATTATTATCTGTAATTATACCACCAAAAAGCCCCCTTTTAAAGGGGGCTTTCTGTTATTCTGCTTTTTTCTCAGGTTTCTTTAAGATTGCGACTTGTTTAAACGAACCGCCAGCTTTTTTGATAGCTGCAATAGCAGTCTTGCTAGCAAATTGAGTTTCAAGGTCAATCTTAGCAGTGAGTTCGCCGCGAGTGATAATCTTGACTTTCACATATGGTGAAGAGATTAAACTGTGATCGGCGAGCACAAAGTTATCAATCTTACCTTTAAGGTCGTTTAATCTATCGGTATAAACAACCTCAGCTTTAGGATGAAAAGATTTGAAACCTTTGAGTTTCGGCACAGCTTGCATAATTGCACGCTGACCGCCCATGAACCCAGCAGGCATTTTGCGGTGACCAGTACGGGCTTTTTGACCCTTGGTGCCACGGCCAGCAGTTTTACCTTGGCCGGCAGAAATACCGCGGCCCTTTCTGGATGGGCGAGTATTTTTCTCGACTTTTAAATCATTGTATTTCATTATTTAGTCTCCTTTTTTGAGGATTTGGTCCATTCTTTTCTTGGAACCTGTTGGCGAAGACCTTCAATCACGGCGTAGGCGATATTGACTTTGTTGTTACCGCCAAGTGATTTGGAAATAAGGTTTTTGACGCCAGTAAGGCCGATAATAGAACGAACGGTACCACCTGCAATAATACCAGTACCAGGAGCGGCTGGCTTTAATAAAACATCAGCGCCAGTTTTCTTGGTGCGGGTTTCGTGGCAAATAGTTTCGCCATCCATGTTAAAGGTAATCATGGTCTTTTTGGCCTTAGCAGTAGCTTTCGCAACGGCAGTAGTAACATCATTGCCTTTGGCTACGCCGATACCAACTTTGTTTTTGTGGTTGCCCACAGCAACTAAAGCTTTAAAGCGCATACGGCGACCACCAGCTACGGTGCGGGATACGCGATCTACGGCGATGGTGATGTCGTCAAATTCTTTGGGGCCAGCATCAGCGCGCACGCGGTCGCGGCGATTGCGGCGATCCATCTTTTTGCCGGAAATATCTCTAGTGACTTTGCGAGCGGCGGTTTCGTCTGACATCTTAAGGGTGCCAGATTTATTAATTACCTTTGGGGCTTTTTTATCTGTTTCTGCCATATTAAAACTCCAATCCTTCTTTTCTAGCCGCATCTGCTAGCGCCGACATACGCCCAGCATAAAGCCTTGAGCCACGATCAAATACAACTTGTTTGATTTTGGCGGCTTTGGCTTTTTTAGCAATTTCTTCGCCAATCTTAGCGGCTTTTTCGGTTTTAGTACCAGTTAGTTTTTTGCCAACGGTTGTAGCGTAGGCGAGAGTTTTTTGCTTCTCGTCATCAATGATTTGAGCTACAATATGTTGGTTTGAAAAGAAAACGGTTAATCTTGGGCGCTTGGCGGTGCCGGTGATTTTGGCACGAGTGCGCTTAGCTCTAAATTCTTTTTTCATTACTTACTCCCCGCCTTTCCTGCCTTACGAAGAATAACTTCATCAGCATATTTAATGCCTTTGCCTTTATAAGGTTCAGGTTTCTTTAGTGAGCGGATTTCGGCGGCTACCTGACCGACTTTTTGCTTGTCAATGCCAGAAACCGTGATTTCCATCTTGTTGGTAGTAAGTTGTACGCCTTCTGGAGCTTTGTATTTGACAGGATGTGAAAAGCCAAGGGCCATTTCAATTTCCTGACCACCACCAGAAAGACGGTAACCTACACCGTTAATTTCTAGTTTTTTCTCGTAACCTTTGGTTACGCCGATTACAGCGTTGTTTAGTAGAGCACGCTGAAGTCCGTGCCAAGCACGGGATTTGGGCTCGTCATCCTCGCGAGTGACAGTAGCTGTGGCACCTTCAACCGTAACCTTAGTTTTAGGCTGAACCGGTACAATGAGCTGACCCTTCGGGCCTGCGACAGTAATCTCTTTGTCGCCGACCGTGATTGTCACTCCCGCTGGAATTTCAACGGGCTGTTTTCCGATACGACTCATATCTCTTCCTTTTAATTAATATCTGGACAATTATAACACAAGTCTCTTAAAAAGTAAATATTTTGCTGGGGTTAGTTTGAAGTAAAGTTTTAAGTTCGGCGGGGCTGTAATATTTGCTGAGTTTTTTGACGGCTTTGTCAATCAAATATTCACCTCTAGCGCGGTGCATATCACTGCCAAAAATGAAAATCATCTTATCTTTAGCAAATTTTTTAACGAGTTTTTTGGCACGTTTGCCGTATTTACCCACAATGCTGCCGTAATTGCACTGGAATAATACGCCAAGGTCACGCAGGTCTTTAGCAATTTGGTAATCTTTTTGGATGATGGTGTATCTTTCTGGATGAGCTAAAACTACTTTATAGCCTTGATTTATCAGAACCCTGAAATAATCTTCGTAGTTGGGGTATTCATTATCTAAAGGAAACTCCACTAATAAATACTTACTGCCGGCGAGTGGAGTGACTTTATGGTGTTTAATTAAATCTGGAATGGCGGGATCTATATAAATTTCGTTGCCTAAATAAATTTTTACTTTAATGCCTTCTTTTGCGAGGTGCTTCTGTAATTCTTTTAGGAGTTTTTTATTCTCGGAATAAGGTGATGAATAAATAGTCTCATTAACATAATGTGGGGTGGCGATGATGTTTGTAACGCCCTGCTCGGCGAGCTCGCGCACAATATCGGCGCCATCAGTTAATGTTTTGGCGCCATCATCAATACCCGGCAAAATGTGCGAATGGGTGTCGGTGATTTTATTTAGATTTGGTGTCGCCATAATAGTAATAGTGATTATAATACTTGGAAGACTTACGATTAACCATGTTAAACACTACGCCGGCAATTCTGGCACCAACTTTGTCTAATGAATCTTTAGCCAAGGCGAGATCCTTTTTGTTGGTAGCGCCGTCTTTGACTACAATAATAGTTTCGTCCATAAAGCTGGCGAGAATTAGAGAGTCAGCTAAACCACCAACTGGCGCACCATCAAAGATTACAATGTCATAGTGCTCACTGAGAATTTGAATCAAACGTTCGTTCTTTTTAGAAGCTAAGAGTTCGCTTGGGTTTGGTGGATAAGTACCGCAGGTAATGACTTCTAGATTCTCAATTTTAGTAGGATTAATATAGTTACGGACACTACGCAAATTACCAGCAAGCAAATTAGACAAACCATTGGCATTTGGCAAACCAAATAAGCGATGCACGCGACCTCTGCGAAGATCGCAGTCTACTAAGAGTACTCTTTTGTCGGCTTGGGCGAAAGAAATAGCAAGGTTGGCCGTAACGAAGCTTTTACCCTCAGCGGCATTTACGCTAGTAACTAAAATAGTTTTGAGATCTTTATCTACGGCAGTAAACTGCAAATTAGTACGCAAACTTTTAATATTTTCGCTGACGATAGCTTTTGGTGAAATTTCGGCAACTAGCTCGCCGGATGGTTTGCGGGTTTTAATATCACTTTTAGAAACCCGGCCAGTAATAGGAAGACCAAGGGCCTTTTCTATATCGTCACTGTATTTAACAGTATCATCTAAATAGAATCTGAGGAAGGCGAAGCCAGCCACGATTACGATGGCAATAATTACTGCTAAAACTAGATCGCGCGAAGTGGTATTATTAGCGGGTGATTCTGGAGTTTCGGCGATACTTAGCTGAGTAACGTTATCTACTTTGTAAATAGTTTTGACTTCTTCTGTGAAGACTTTGGCAATTTCGTTAGCGATACTAGCGGCTAATCTAGCGGCAGGGTCTTTAACGGAAATACTTAGAATGGAAGTGTTATCAATAACTTTGACAGATAGTTGTCTACTTAACTCTTTAGCGGTAGCATGTAGACCGAGATTTTCTATAACGCGGTTTAAAACCAATTCACTTTTAGCGATTTCGCTATAAGTAGTAACAAGTTTTTGGCTGGCGTTGATATCATTTAAAGTGGCGGCAGAACTGTTGTCTAGATCTGAAACATCGGATTTGGCGACCACGACTGTGGTTTGGGCCTGATAAATGGGCTGTTTAAACATAGTGTCGTAAATAATGACGCCGCCTACAGCCACAACTATTACAATAATAAAAGCTAAAATATAATGTTTTAAATAGCTAAAAAAATCTTTGATATTTATTTCGTCCATAATAACTCCTGTTTGTGATTATAACATAAGTAATATAAATGTAAATGATTATTATTCACTTTCATCAACCGGTTCCTCTTCTGCCACAGTTAAATATTCATTGATTTTGTTTTTAGCAGTAGCGATAGAATCTTCGCTAGCCAGCATCACGTAGAGCGGGCGGTTAGCACCCATGCTGTAGGTAGGTTGCATAGAACCGGCGCCGTCAATAGAAATAGACTCAGTTTGCCATTTGATGGGGTTAGTAAGCTGCATGCGGATAAAAGCCGTGATATCATCGCGTTCAAAGGAAGTTTCAAACAAATCAGCGGCGGCATCAAGAATGGACGGGGCTTTTAATAAATAATCCTTGGAACTAGTAAGGCGAGCGATGATGCTAGTAATGACCTGTTGCTGATTTTCACCGCGGTGACGATCACCTCTTTCGTAGGATTTACGTTCGCGGGCGAAACGCAAGGCGCATGCGCCATCTACGTGTTGAGTGCCCTCGGTGTACTCGCAGATTTTTTTGTTGCCGCCAGTTGTCGCATTTAATTTCATGGCCTGATCCGAAGTGATATCAATACCATCTAACTCATCTACCACCTTCACTACTGCTTCAAAACCTACTTTAATGGTATGGTCTATCTTGATGCCAAGAAAATCTTCTATAGTGGTTTTACTCATATTAATGCCATATATGCCGGCGTGAGTTAGCTTGTCTCGTAGGCCCGTAGTGTCGTGTAATTGCACGTAAGTATCACGTGGAATAGAAACAAGCAAGATTTTGCCTTCTTTAGGATTTACTACAGCAATAATATTAACGTCTGAGCGAGCGGTAGCCTTAATGCCAACTCTGGAATCACTACCAGAAATATAAACTATGAATGGCTCGGTGGTGATTTCTTTTTCAGAAATAGTTTTATCTTTTTCTTCTAGTTCAATCTCGTAAGTATAAATAACCTGGGTGTTTTCAAGTGGATTATCGGGCTCTTCTTCTAAAGCTTCTAGGCGGCTAGTCTCTAAAACAATAGCATCAGTTAGAGTGGCGCTTAAGGCACTAGTTAAAGTATCTAGATCTTCATAAAAATCTGAGTTTATTTTTATGACGTTTTGCAAATGCTGTTCAGCGTTGCCGGCTTTAGTATCGGTTTTTAAAAAACCCACGCTATGATTCTTTAATATTGAAATATCTTTAATATTGCTGTCATTCATAACGACGACACTATATTCTTTGGTTTCAGGCTTTTGCTCAGTGACTTTGCTTAAGAAGCTATTAAAGGCATCAGTATAGCGCATGGCAAAAAGGCTGGCTGCGATGCAAAGCAAGGCTAAAATAGCGCAAAATGCTTTGGCGGACATAGAAGCATTTTTTTGAATAAATAGTTTAATAGCATTAAATATTAATAATACTGCTAATACTGCAATGATAATTATTAGGATAGTGCTGCTAACAATGTTGATGTTTAACAATGAAACGACCAACAAAACTGAAGCTACTGCTTGAATTGCAACAATAACAAAACCTAATGTTCTTGAAATAAGCTTGGTCTTAGTTGATTTTTTCTCCACTGGCCTCCTATTTTAATCACGCGAGAAAAGATCGCGAGTATAGACTTTTTCATGCACGTCTTCTAGCTCGGATGATGGGCGGTTTGCGAGAATAACAGAACATTTTTTCTTGAACTCACTGAGATTATGGGTCACTTTAATTCCGTCGTAGTCAGCGTCTTTAAAAGTGGGCTCGTAAATCAACATTTTGATTTTCTTTTTCTTGATGTTTTTGATTACATCTTGAATAGCGGCATCACGGAAATTGTCAGAATCGGACTTCATGGTGAGGCGATAAATACCGACTAATTCTGGGTTGCCAGCCGTAGCCTCATCGGCAATGAATTGTTTGCGAGTAATGTTAGCCTGCACAATGGCTCTGATTAAATCTTGCGGAACATCTTTATAATTTGCTAGTAATTGTTTGGTGTCTTTTGGTAAACAGTACCCGCCGTAACCAAATGACGGATTATTATAATGTGCGCCAATTCTTGGATCTAAGGAAATACCGTCAATAATGCTTTTAGCGTCTAAGCCTTTGACTTCAGCATAGGTGTCTAGCTCATTAAAGTAAGCTACCCTAAGAGCTAAGTAGGTGTTTGCAAATAGTTTGACCGCCTCGGCTTCACTGCTATTCATAGCTAAAACCTGGACGTCTTTGGCCAGTGAAGCTTCACGCAGGAGTTCTGCAAACTTCTGGGCTTCTTCTGAGTAAGAGCCAACGATGATACGTGACGGATACAAATTGTCATAAAGCGCTCTGCCCTCACGCAAGAATTCTGGTGAGAAAAAAATATTATCTATGCCGTATTTGCGGCGAATAGCATTAACGTAGCCTACTGGGATGGTGGATTTAATTACCATGGTGGTTTTTGGATTATCTAAGGAAATAACTTTTTGAATAATATCTTCTACGGAACTGGTATTAAAGAAATCTTTAGTCGCGTCATAATCAGTAGGCGTGGCAATAATCACGTAATCTGCATCTTTAAAGGCGTTTTTCCAGTCTAGAGTGGCTCTTAAATTCAGTTTTCTTTCGCCACTGGCGGCTTCGGTAAAATATTTTTCAATATATTCATCCTGGATGGGTGAGACATATTTATTAACCATTTTAACTTTTTCCGGGATGATATCTAGTGCTACGACTTCGTGATTTTGGCTAAGTAAAACTGCCAAAGAGAGCCCAACATACCCTGTACCTGCAATCGCAATCTTCATTTTTTTCTCCACTTAAATGTTTTATTTCTTAAGTTTACTCTATTTTGGGGGTTTAGTCAAACAATAGTTAACCGTAGTATTCTTTATACCACTCGGCGAATTTTCTAAGCCCCTCACGTAAAGATGTGTGGGGTTTAAAACCAAAATCTTTTTCTAACGCGCTAGTGTCAGCATAAGTTACCGACACGTCACCTGGCTGCATCGGCACCAATTCTTTGTGTGCTTCGAAATCATAATCTTCTGATAAAACTTTGGCGCGAATCAGTTCTTCTTGTAAAATTTGCACAAAGTCTAGTAAGTTTTCTGGATTAGAGTTGCCAATATTATAAACTTTGTATGGTGCGATTGGCAAACCATCTTCGCCGTTTTTCTTTTCTGGTGCCTTTGCCATCACTCGCATCACGCCTTCCACAATATCGTCGATATAAGTAAAGTCGCGCTTGCATTTGCCAAAGTTGAAAATTTGAATTTTTTCGCCCTTAATTAGTTTATTAGTAAAACCAAAGTAAGCCATGTCTGGCCGGCCAGCTGGACCGTAAACGGTAAAAAACCGTAATCCAGTGGATGGGATGTTGTATAGTTTGGAATAGGCATGCGCGAGTAGTTCATTAGATTTCTTGGTTGCAGCGTACAAACTCACAGGATTATCAACTTTGTCTTCTACGGCAAATGGGACTTTTTTGTTACCACCATAAACAGACGACGATGATGCATAAACTAAATGCTCTGGTTGGTGATGCCGACACGCTTCCAGAATATTGTAAAAACCGATGAGATTCGATTCGATATAGGCATCTGGGTGGTCAATTGAATACCTAACGCCGGCCTGCGCTGCAAGATTTACTACAATATCTGGATGATAATCTTCAAATAGTTTATCGACGGTCCCCTTATCAGCTAAATTCCCTTTAATGAAAGTGAAATTCTGGTACTGTTCTAAATCTTTTAAGCGGTATTCTTTTAATTTTACGTCATAGTAATCATTGATACTATCAAAGCCAATTACTTTAGCTTCAGGATTTTCTGCACATACTCTCTTTGCGAGATTCGCACCAATAAATCCAGCAGCGCCAGTAATGAGAATAGTCTTGTAGCTAGAATCTGCTGCCTTGTTCATACCAATATATAATAATCTATTAGCTTAGCTTTTTCAAGTTATAGATATTTGGTGCAAGTATATTCGGGAATAACCACGGCCTAACTCGTAAGAGCAGGAGACATTTTATTTCAAGGAATCAAATATAGCTATTTTGATATTAGTTTTGCGCCTCTAAATGTCTTTTCCATCGCTTATAACCTTAATAATACAGCATTAATCGAGATATTAACCGTTGAAATAATAAAGAGCGACAAAAACTATAAAGTGATGCCTCAAATTAAAACCGAAATAAATAATTAATCCTAACACAACCGTTTTCCCGGTACTAATCTTTTCACAAATTTAGCCGCTTCCTTAAATATACTAGTCTTGCAATACACCAAATAATACAACACATTCGGAATCACGATGCAAACTCCACCTTTTATTATTAGTTCGGGTAATCCTCCGATATTAATGAATGAACACACGAAAAACGTTGCAAAACAAATTATGAGCGTAACAATAGTATATAACCCATGTCGTAAAAAGTATTCTAATATTCTATGTTCCCCAAAATAATGCCTAAATAATATCTGAGATCCGTATCCAAAGTTAATAATTAAAAGCGATATCAAAGTTCCAGCTATAATTCCAGCTACACCAAAAAAATGACCCAATAAGGCGTTTAATATTACATTAGCTATCGATTCCGCAATTGCGCGGAACCGATTCTCGTACCATAAGCCTTTGGCATCAGAGTATACCGCTCGAATATCCCCCATCTTGAGCGAATAAAAATAGATACAAAATAAAACCACAATTCCAAATGAGAACATGTTTTCCTTACCCATCCAAATCTCCATCAATGGTTGGTACAAACAAACTAAACACGCCGTCAACCATCCAGAAACCCACATATAGATAAAATTAAATTTATTCATATCGTTGTAATTTTTACTTACAGATTCAGTCACTATACTATTACCGACGCTTGCAGTAATTGACGACGACAAAATACTCATTACACCAATAATTGCTACCATGATTGTATAATAATTTGAATAAATTGCTACTGCGGTTAACCCTACCATAGACGAGATAAAAATACTATCCAAAGAATTCCTAGTAGTCGCACAAACCCTTTGCACCATTAAGCCAGTAACTCTCTTGCGAATATCCTTCTTTTGTTCTTTCGATACTTCTCCAGTGCAAACATATTTTGGATACATTCGTTTTGCAATAATTGCTACAAATATATTATTGAGTATCAATGTTACGCACTGAACGATAATATAAGCATAATAATTTTTAAAAACTAAAAGCACAATGATTTGCACAACAAATTGCAGTAAGCTAGTAACTGTCCCTATGTTACTAATAATATCGTTTCGCTGATGTGCATTCACTAATGCACTTTTATATGCAAACAAAAAATAGGTTGATACTGTGTTGAATAGAAATATTAAGTATAAGATATATATATTGGCCCCATTGGGGACGCCCCCCTCAATAAAACTATGAAGGAATGGCATTATCCCGAGTCCAATAAATAGTACGACTAGGCCGATAATACGATAAATTTTTTTATACAAGTTCATCAATGCGCAAATCGTTTTTTCGTCTTTTTCCGCAACAGGCTTATACATATTATAGACTATTGCGTTGCTGAAGCCCATTTCAGCCAGATTTAAAACTTGTAATATTGAAGTAAAAAGACTCCCTAGACCAAGGTATTCCGCTCCAAGCATTTGTATTACGACGGAACGAATTATAAATGGAAAAACTAAATGAACTATTCTATTGACAATTCCGGAAACTATATTACGCGAAGCATTTTTTATTCTATTCGTCATTCAGTCTTTCCTCTCTTTTGATTTTATAATTGCAATAAATACTAGATGTGAATAAACGCCTTAAGAAACATTTTAATCTAAATCTTCTAATAGTTTCTATGTATTCATTGGAGCTTTTATCGCATAAGGAATAATCTAATTCTTTCTCGTTTACTGCAAAATATCTCACGATCAGATCTCTAGCTTCGTGACTCTTATAGTATTTCTGCTTGCTCATCTGATATTCAAAATGCTTCAAGGCTAATAAGGGTATGTAGCTTCTAAATAATACATCGTTGCCGTTCTTAAAATAAAAATCTTTAATGTCGCCAAACGCATTAACTATATCTAGAATCCTCCAGTCAAACGTTCTTGACATCGACTTTCCGTTAATTCTGTAGCTATAAATATATTCTTCTGTCAATAAAACCCTTTTACAAAGAGATAAATACTTTAAATAAAAATTGAGGTCTTGGCCGATTCGTACATTTCCCCACTGCAAATTATTTTCTTTTATGACTCTTAGATCAAAAAGTTTATTTGACGGAACCGGATTAATATGGACTAGGTCTCCAAACTCGCCCATTACGTCTGCTACTTTTTCTTTTTTGACAAAACTCTTTTCGCCAATTCTTTTGTCGTTAGCATTTATTAAATAATAACCACCGATCAATAAATCAACATCATTCTTTTCTTTCTTTTTAGTCATTTTACTTAAAACATCACATTCAAGTATGTCATCCGAATCTAGAAATAATACATAATCACCAGTGGCAATTGACATGCCATTATTTCTAGCTATAGAGGCGTTTAAATTGTTTTGGCAGACAAGTAAAATTTTATTTTTTTGATGAGCATCAATGAATTTACGAATGATATCTACGGATTTGTCAGTCGAACCATCATCAACAACAATTATCTCGATATTTGGATAGTCTTGGTTAATGACGGAATAGAGGCATTTCGTAATAAACCGTTCATTATTATAATTTGGTATAATTATACTGATTTTTTTCATAGTTTAGCCTCTTCATTATTAATAATATTTAAAAAACTATTTGTGATATTGTCTTCTACTTGCCTCGTTATTCCTGAGGACTCAAACTGCTCACAAGCACTCATTATTCGACAAGCAGATAGGCTCAAAATAATAATTAATAAGGCAAGGCGCATATGCTTGTTTTTAACGTTTCTAAAATAAAACTCCACAAAAGGCATCGAAAGGATTGCTATTAGAAAACTATACCTAGAAAATATCCCAGCGTTCAGTATAGTAGACAAAATATAGACTGAAAAATAAGCAAGAAGACTTCCATACTCTTTTAAATGTCCATATTTGGAATACCATATTGCCATGATTAGCCCTAATACAACCGTAAATATTCTTAAATAGTATTCCAAACTACTATATGTTATTTGATTTACGAAGTATTCGTTATACATTTTATTCACTATTTCCATAAATGCAGAATCTGGCCCAAGGAAAATGTTTGTAGCCGAAACAGCTACTCCAAATAATATAGCCACCAAAAATGTCAACAAGATAGGTAAAAACCCGACTCTTTTAAATAACCTTAATTTATTAATTAGTAGCATTACCACTAGCATATAAAATACCCCTATATGTAAACAGATTGCTATTATATAGAATAAGTATTGTAAATGCTTTTTTCTTCCGAAATAACTGATATAAACCCCCATCGCAATATTTATTATTGCTAAATTGAACCAAAGACCACTTGCAAAATCTATAAATCTTAATGAAAATACGGTGTACAAGAATAATAAAACAAAAATACTTCTTCTGACTTTTTTGGTTTCTGAGTAATCAGAGATAATCCAGAATAATTCAAAGTAACCACACAACACCACGATAAACTGTAATAAAGAAAAATTGCCTGTTTGGGCAACGGCAAATTCGATTAAATAATGTGCTGGCTCTAAATTTGTCTTTAAAAACACACCTAGCTGTTCGAAATCAAATCCAACTAATGCACTCATCTGATGATGAAACCTATACAAATCCATTTTACTATTTGGCACCCACAAATAAGCTACTACAGCCAGAGAAAATGCAAGAAGAAAACCATAATGCTTCTTAAGTGCACCTCTACTTATGACCATTCCGAAGATGTTTAACGGTATTGCTAGCACTGGAAAAATTATAGTAATAATTAAACAAAATAGAAATACAATTATTGCCATCTTTATCACCGCCTTTTTTTAATAATCTTTTTTTCATTAATAAAAATTCTACTATTACGATTTCTCAAAATAGAATAATAATAATTATAGATATTAGAAGTTGCGATATTTATATCAAAAGAATTTGATAACTTTGGCTCATCGCTTCTATTACACTTTATTATTGCCTCAACCCACTTTTCAATAGAATCAATATTCAAAAAATGCACATTACCCGAAATATCTGTTTCACGCGTTACGCCGCTAGAAGCTATACACGGAAGACCATTAGCCTGAGCCTCGCATATAGCAATGCTAAGCCCTTCACTTATTGAGGGCATAGCATAGACGTCAAAAGCAGAATACAACTTTTCTGTATCTGGTCTAGAACCAAGAAATAAAACACTGTTTTTTAACCCCATATCTTCCACTAACTGCTTCACTTTTGGCATTTCGCGCCCTGTTCCAACTAATATCAATATTGCATTTGATATTTTTTTCTTTAATAAACTAAAAACCTTTACTAGAAAAATATGATTTTTCGTAGGTATAAATGATGACACATCGCCAACTACGAAGGATGAATCATCTATCCCTAGTTCCCTACGAACTATTTTTCTATTTTTCGAAGAATATTTAAATTTTTTAAAATCTATTCCATTGTAATAAACATCGTATTTTCTATTACCAAATAAGTATTTTCCAGCCTCGGTACTACAAGCAATACAATTAAAAGCATATTTTCTTAGCCTCGCTCTTCCTAATAAATGCAATGCTTTTGTTTTGAAAGACTTTGTATAGCCGCTGCTGTGTGAATGCACGATTATTTCGCTATTGGAGTATTTACAAGCATACTCCACCAATTCAAATGGACTACAAGAAACTAGATTAATATGTATTATATCAAAGATACCACGAGTATATATCCTTTTTAAATCTGCAAGGTATTTTTTTAGACTTTTTCTTCTCGGATAAAACCTTATAAATTTAACTCCTTCTTTTAACAAAACTTGATAATTAGGTATATCGAGCCCTTCTTCTGCCATTATGGTAAAGCGAATTCTCGTCCGTCTAGATTTCATTATTAAATCCTTTTCAAAGACTTCAATACCTCCTATTTTACCAGAGGAGCCAACTAATAAAACATTTATCACTGCTTTGCTATTATCATTAAGTAATTTCATCGATCACTCCTTTTATACTTTATTACCCAGAAATGGTAGAGAATAAAACTTGGAAGAAGATTTAGATATAAAATACCTGAATTATTATTTTTTCTACATTCTTCTAAGGCATTCTTGCCTGCAAATCTAACATAAACTAGATATAATAATGCTTTTTTTTCTCTAATTCTCCAGCGATAATTTTTTCCAAAAAAATCTTTCGTACAATACATCCCGCCCAGTGGATTATCTATTCTTAATTTTCTACCACTCATCGTTAATCCATCATCATAATACTCGCAAATACATATCGCCCTATCAATAAATACCATTTTTTTCTCTTGAGTAATTTTTGCCCACAATGCGCCCTCGGCTATATACTTTTCTCCTTTATATTCAGGGAAGCGCCAACCTATCAACGCGTTCGCATTAAAAACTTCCGTTGTCTCCCCTACTCTACCGCTGTTAATAATAAAATCACCATAGCTTGAAGTTGTTACTCCATCTCCAAAGTTTTTTATCATAATTTTATTATTATTGCTCATTCTTTTATAGCATAACCCACTTAAATCTTCATCGCCGTATTTCTCCCAATCTGATAAGATAGTCTCTATTGCGTCGCTAACTAAGTAATCATCGCTATCTATGATTACGAGTAACCCCCTCTTAACCATGTCAAAAGCAACATTCAGGGCAGTATGCTTCCCGCCATTATTCTTCTTTTTGTAGATTATTCTAAACTTATTGTTATTTGTTTTAATATCTTTTATATATCGGTCTGTTCCATCCGTACTCCCGTCATCAATAATAATCCAGTCGAAGTCACTTATGGTCTGTTTTTTTAGACTCTCATAAAGAATCCTTAACTTTTTTTTTCTATTATAGGTCGGGGTTACAACTATAACTTTATTCTTTTTCATTCGTCATCCTTAGTTCAAAATCTTTACCCAGCACATAATCAAACTCGTCGGGATCAAACTGAACATACCCAGTCCAAGGATAAAATGTCATTTCGCCAAAATATATTTTGTTTTTTATGCAGTATAAGTCTACTCTGACATACGGAAAATCTTCCGATAGTTTTTCTGCTGTGGCTATCAATTGATTTAGCTGCTTCGGCTTTTTAATATCATTACTAAGCTTATTACAGTCGGTTTTAATATCTATATAATTCCAATTCCTATCATAAAAACTCCGTTTATGTTCCACGAAACGATCCCCATCTAAAACTATATATTTTACCTTTCCGCTGTAGCAGAAAAATTTATAATCATTTATACCAGAAAGATTGTCTTCATTTCCTTCCAGTAATCTTTCTACTATTATTCTATTCTTCGTACCTTCATATGCCCATTCTCTCCCGAATGATTTTTTTGGATTTAGCTTCAACCAATATCTCAATTTATTAATGGTTTCTTTAGTATTTAAATTATCCTTATTGTTGCACAGTAAAACATTTTGACCACCAGTCCCAGAAGTTGTCTTAATTACGAATTTTTTTGGTAATTTTTCAAAATCAATATCTTCTGGATTATTATAGACCCCATATAGCTCATTCAAAATATTTTCTAAGCCCTTTGATTTTACAAATTTTCTTACTTCATATTTGTCCACACACTGATGCATCACTGGTTTTCGATAATACAATTTATACCACTGCAATTTTTCCGTATATCTCTTCGGATTTTTCAAATCCAGTTTCCTTCCAGTTTTAATTCTATATTGCCACTTCACCATCATTCTATCTGGCACCCAACTCAGCATATTAAGGATCTTAAAGCGCAAATTTTGATTTTTCAAAACCTTTTTATAATCCACCATTACTCTACCCCCATAATCTCAAGCATCCGTTCGTCAATAATTTCAATCGTAAACTTTTCCAAACACATTTGATAAGATTTATCACCCATCTTCTGCAGATTAGATTTATGCTCTATTATATAAATCATTTTATCAGCAAGGTCTTTGACGCGCTTCACTTTTACAAAATAGCCATTTTCTCCTTCTGCGATAGTCTCACGACAGCCAGGAGTATTAGTCGTAAGGATTGGTCTTCCCATAGCCATCGCTTCAAGTAGTGTCCTAGGAATCCCTTCGCGATAATACGTCGGTAGCACAAATACACTACATTCACCCACATATTTTTCTACATGATTTGTTTCCGGTATATATTCAACTATACCTTCATCAATAAAAGGTTTTAGTTCGTCCAAATTAACCGCGTTTTTCTTTTTGTCAATTGCGCCAATGTAAGCAAATTTTGCGTCTGGGTATTTTTCTTTTACGATTCTAGCAGCTTTAAAGTATTCTAAAACGCCTTTTTCTTTAATAACGCGCGATACCATCAAAAAACTAACTTTATCCTTAGGCAAGTTGTTACGAGAAAACTTCTTTAAGTTCACACCCGAACCATTCACGAGTTCACATTGACTACGCTTAACTAACTCTCTAGCCACAAATTCATTTATATCATCACGATTCTGAAAAATTACTTTCTTATTATATTTCAGAGCATATTTATACAAATGACTGCCAACAAATCTTAAAACATGCATTTTTAGCGTATCAGAAGAAAAAATCATACCAAGTCCGCAGATTAATGAATAAATCTCTTTTACGCCGGCACGATTTGCGGCTATCGAGCCAAAGATCACTGGCTTAATCGTAAAAGAAAAGACCTTATCTGGGGCTTCTTCTTTTATGATTCTTTTTAAATTACGATAATATGAAAAAGCGCCAAAAACTGACAATGAGTTTTTATTCAAATTAACCAATCGGACTTTTATGCCGTTTTGTTTAAAGAAGCTTTTATTTTCGTTTTCCGGAACTACAACTACAACTTCATACCCTTTTTTCTTAATATCGCAAAGTAAATCACCACGAAAATTAACGACGGCCTTGGTTTTTGGGCCGACCATCAAAAACTTTTTAGGTTTCGCAGCTCGCGTGGTTTGGTCAGAAAAATCTGACCCATCCTGTTTTAATATTATCTGCTCCACGGTAATATATTTCCCGTATTAATTTTACCATACTTTTACTAAAACAGTAAAGAAGCTCGCGCTTTAATCTAATTATTTAGTTATTCAAGACCGACTTCTTATTTTTGGTGTTTCTTTAAATACGCCATGAAGAGTGTTCTTCGTCGATTATCATGCGTAAACTGCCGTTTCATATTCATGTTTTTATTATATATACCGCCAAAAATAGCCCCGGAGGGCTATTTTTGCCAAGTTTGTTACCAAACTTTAACTAGGATTTCGCCGCCAAGGCGGTTTTTCTTAGCTTCACGGCCGGTCATTAGACCTTTGGAAGTAGAAATAATCACCATGCCGCGACCGGATTTAACCGTAGGAATATCATCTGCTGATGAATAAACACGGCGGCCTGGTTTAGAAACCTTGTCAATTTCGTTGATTTTGGCGTTTTGGCCAGCTTCGTTAATGGTAACTTTGAGGAGTCCGCGTGGTTTGCCTTCTTGGATCTCATAGCTTAAGATGTAACCATTTTTGGCTAGAACTTCGGCTATCCCTGCTTTAAGGCGTGAAGTAGGGACAAGAATTTCGTTTTTACCTACCATCACGGCATTACGAATGCGAGTGATAAGGTCGGCGACTTGGTCTGTTGATTGTAATGACATATTCTTCTCCTTTCTCCTACCAGCTACTCTTAGTTACACCAGGAATTTCACCTTTACTTGCTTTTTCCCGGAAATTAATACGACTTAAACCAAAGCGGCGCATGTAACCACGAGGACGACCATCTAGCATATCGCGGTTTTTGAGCCTTGTAGGACTGGCGTTGCGTGGAAGCTTTTGCAAACCTTCCAAATCACCAGCAGCTTTAAGGGCAGCGCGTTTGGCTTTATATTTTTCATTCATTTTGCGCCGTTTTTCGTCACGGAGGACTGCTGATTTCTTAGCCATTATTTAGCCTCCTTTTCAAACGGCATGCCGAAGAGTTCTAACAATTTAAGGCTTCCTTCCTTTGAACCGTTTTTAATAATAAATGTAATTTCAAGTCCGTGGAGAGCGGCTGCATCCTCAAAGGTGATCTCTGGGAAAACAGTTTGCTCTTTAAGACCTAAATTATAATTACCTTGTACATCAAATGCCGAGCGGCTCACACCGTGAAAATCACGGACGTGTGGCAAAGCCACATTGATAAGACGATCAACAAATTCATACATTTTGTCATTGCGTAAAGTTACGAGATAGCCAACTGGGGCACCCATGCCTTTACGAATTTTGAAGGTAGCGATAGATTTTTTCGCGAGTCTGGAGGTTGGGGCTTGACCGGTGATTTTGGTCAAAGTCAAAGCTACAGTCTCGGTGAATTTCTTGTCTTCGCGTTTTTTACCAACGCCAGAGGAAACTACTACCTTTTTTAGTTCTGGAACTTGGTTGATGTTTTTGAGGCCAAGTTCTTTCTTTAGTTTCGCCTTCAACTCTGAATTGTAGAGAGCTTTGAGGCGTGGTTGTGCTTGTGGCTTAGCTTTTGGGCTAGCTTTAGCAGCCGTTTTCTTTTCCGCCATTATTTAGCTCCTTTCTTTGCTTTAGTTTTCTTAGCTGGTTTTTTCTCAGCTTTAGCAGACTCGGTCAGCTTCAGATTTGAAAAATCAATACCTACATGGATGGTTTTCTTACCACCAGCAGGATTGAGGTAGGTTTTTTTCATGTGACGATCGCGCACGCCGATACCTTCAAGGCAAGCCTTGCGGGCTGTGCGGTCAATTTTGACAATCTTAGCTTCTTTACCTTTGTTGGCGCCAGAGATTACTCTTACTTTGTCATTGATCTTTAGATTTTGTGCCATTTTAGAGTACCTCCGGTGCTAGGCTAATGATTTTCATAAAGCCTTTATCACGTAATTCCCTTGGGATAGGCCCGAAAACACGGGTACCTTTAGGAGTTTTGTCATCATTTACGAGCACAGCAGCGTTTTCGTCAAAACGGATGGTAGAACCATCTGGACGACGAATTGGAGCTACGGTGCGAACGATGACAGCGCGAACTACGGCTTTCTTCTTGACGCCACCGTTTGGAGTAGCATCTTTAACCGAGCAGGTTACAATGTCGCCAACTCTAGCATAGCGAGCGCGGGTACCGCCAAGTACGCGGATTACGCCTAGCTCTTTGGCACCAGAGTTGTCAGCAACTTTTAATCTAGTTTCCTGTTGAATCATTATGCCTCCTCCCCTTCAGATTCTTTAGCCTTGGCGATTTTGTCGGCGCCAACTTTTTCTGGCAGGTCAATCTGAGTGACATTTTCTTTTAATTCAACTGCACCACGCGACTTTTCTATAATCTTGACGAGAGAATAAGCTTTGGTCTTGGAAATTGGGCGAACCATGGTAATTTCTACAAGGTCGCCGACTTTAGCTTCGTTCTTTTCATCATGAGCAGTATATTTACGAGTTTTAGTGTACTGCTTGCGATAAAGTGGGTGGGTTTCGCGACTCACGATGGAGACGGTAATGGTCTTATCACGCTTATCGGAAGTTACGATTCCTATGAGTGAGTGTGCCATTTTAGAACTCCTCTTTCTTAATTATTTTACATTTAACTGGCAATTTGTGTGAAGCCAGTCTTAAAGCTTCACGCGCTTGCTCATCGGTGACATCGGCAATTTCAAACATTACCGTGCCAGCTTTGACTTTTGCAACATAATATTGCGGTTCACCTTTACCAGAACCCATTTTCACGTCTAACGGTTTTTTGGAAACTGGTGTGTGTGGGAAAATTCGGATCCAAATTTTACCACCGCGTTTAATATAACGGGTAATTGCCTGACGGGCAGCCTCAATTTGACGGCTGGTGATGCGCTCGTTGTCAAGCGACATCAAACCATAGTCACCAAATGCGACCGTATTGCAACGAGTGGCAATACCTTCGTTTTTACCTTTGCGTACCTTGCGATGTGGTACTTTTTTCGGAATTAAAATAGCCATTTACTTTTCCCCCTTATAAATCCAAACTTTAACTCCAACGATACCGGCAATAGTAGGTGCATGATGACAGTAAAAGTCAATATCTGCACGTAAAGTATGTAGAGGCACGGAGCCTTCAATAAACTTTTCGCGGCGAGACATTTCTGCACCGTTCAAACGGCCAGCTACTTCAATACGTACGCCTTTGGCGCCAGCATTCATAGTGGATTGTAATGCCATTTTGACTGCACGGCGGAAATTCATACGTTTGCCAAGTTGGAAGCCGATGTTTTCGGCAACGAGTTTGGCGTTAAGTTCTGGTTTTTTAACTTCTTCAACATTTATGCGGATTGGACCATCAACGATTTTCTCAAGTTCTTTTTTAAGTTCGTTGATGCCAGCGCCTTGCTTACCAATTACGGCACCTGCTTTAGCAGTTAAAATTGTAATGGTGGTAAGATTTGCGGAACGCTCAATATTAATACGCGCAATAGTTGGGCGAGCTTTGTAGCGTTCTTCAATCAGGCGGCGAATCTTATCATCTTCTACTAGCCAATGGCGAAAGTCTGATTTTCTCGTAAACCATTTTGAAGACCAGTCACGGCTAACTTGGAGACGGTAAGAGATGGGATTAACCTTCTGACCCATATTACTTTTTCTCCTTTTCTGCTTTTTTAGCTTTTTCTTCGCCGGCGACCTCGACGAATATGTTACTGGAAATGATTTCGTAAGGAAGAGCGCGACCACGAGAAGCTGGTTTGTAGCGGCGCATTCTAGTACCACTGGTTACAAAAATGCGTGAAATGCGAACAGTTTTTGGATCAATAGATTTTTTAGAATTATTGAGTAAGTTCGCATTAGCCGATTCAACAGCTTTTAATACTGCCCTAGCAGCACGGCGTGGGGTGTGCTCTAAAATTACTACAGCATCGGCAACGTAGCGATCTCGCACTAAGCTAGCAACAATGTTAGTTTTGCGAGGCTGGCTGTCAATACCTTTCTCATATGCGTGTGCAAAATATGTGTCTGCCATAATTTATGCCTTTCCTTTCGCGGCTGCAGCTTCGGCAGCTTTTTTACCACCGTGGCGGCGGAATTTACGAGTAGGAGCAAATTCACCTAATTTATGACCAACCATATTTTCTGAAATATAAACTGGTACATGAACTCTACCGTTGTGGACGGCGATAGTTCGGCCAACCATCTCAGGAGAGATGGTGGATTGGCGTGCCCAAGTCTTAATGACGGTGCGATCTTCCGTCCCGAGGGCAGCGACTTTTTTCGCGAGCTTGTAGTCCACAAATGGACCCTTCTTAAGACTCCGAGACATTATTTCCTCTTTCCTTCGTGGCGACTGCGCACGATCATTTTATTGGTTTTCTTATTGTGACGGGTGCGTTTGCCTAGTGTCAACTGACCCCAAGGTGTGCGAGGGGCTTTACCAGAGCCGTGGCGGCCGCCATCACCACCACCGTGTGGGTGGTCGGTTGCGTTCATCACGACACCGCGAACAGTTGGGCGAATACCCTTACGGCGCCTACGACCAGCGGCACCAATTTTCACATTCTGATGTTGTTCGTTTGAAACTGTACCGATAGAAGCTTTGCAAGCACTTAAAACTTTGCGGACTTCACCAGATGGCATTTTTAAAGTGGCATAGCCATTTTCTTTTGCCATAAGCTGAGCTTGAGTACCAGCGGCACGTACCATTTGAGCGCCTTTGCCTGGATTCAACTCAATCGCATAGACAAAAGTACCAACTGGAATGTTTTCTAGAGGCATGCGGTTGCTATCTTCTATTTCAATCTCTTTGCCGGTTTTAAAGGTGGAACCTTTAGTCATTTTGGTATCGGCAAGGGTGTAATAATAAACACCATTTTCATCTTTTACACGAGCGATACGAGCACTACGATTAGGATCGTACTCAATCTCTTCAACGGTAAAAGTGAGATTTTCTGGTAGTTCGTAGGTCATAATACGATAGTGGCGCTTAACTCCACCACCACGGTGACGCACCGTGATACGACCTTGGTTGTTTTTACCCGACTGTTGCTTTTTAGCCTTTAAAAGTGACTTTAATGGTTTTTTGGTCGTGATTTGATCAAAATCCTGAGTCGTCTTTTGGCGTTGAGCTGGTGTAATCGGGCGATATGCTTTAATTGCCATTACTTGTCCTCCTTCTTAGCAGACTTTGCTGGCTTTGCTTTAGGCTCTTCTTTCTCTGGTTCATCAAAGACTTTGATAGAGTCGCCCTTCTTTAATCTTACGTAGGCAAATTTCTTGTCTTGGCGATGAGTGATGCCTGGATAAGCGTGTTTGCCTTTACTAAATTTGGTCTTTTTACCATTGCGAATTAATGTACGTACATCGGTAACGGTGACATTAAATTCTTTTTCAACCATCTTAGCGATTTCTTGTTTGCTCATAGATTTTTTGACTGGGAAAACATAAATCCGGTTGGTTTGTTCTAGGTAGCTTTTCTCAGTAGCGCGTGGCTCAATGAGGTGAAGCTCAATATTGGTCTTGTCGTTCTTTGCCATTTTACTTCTCCTCTCCTAGTAGCCAGTTTTCAGTTGCTTTTAAGGCAGCTTCGCTAAATACGATTGCATCTGCGTTCATAATGTCATAGACGTTTAAGTAAGTTGCGCGAACTAATTTGACGTTTGGCAAATTGTTGGTTGAACGTAAAATTTCTGGAGTTTTTTCGTTTGCAACCGCGAGTACATTTTTGCCTTCTAGCTTCATGTCTTTTAAGACTTTAACTGCGCTCTTAGTTTTGCCATCTAATTTTACGGCTGGATCAAGCACAAATACTGCTTTTGCAGCATTTTTCATTGATAGTGCCTGGCGTACAGCGAGTAATTTTGATGATTTGGCGATTTTCTTGGTGAAGTTTTCGTTGCCAGTGCGGCCGAAAGCGACACCACCATGGCGCCAGATTGGGTTACGAGTAGAACCAAAACGAGCTCTACCGGTACCTTTTTGTCTCCATGGTTTTTTACCACCACCGCGGACCTCGCCACGCTTTAAAGTTTTAGCGTGAGATGATCTAGAGTTTGCTAAATATGCATCATAGGCGAGTTTCACGAGTTCGTGGTTTTCTACTTTGAGACCAAATACGTCTTTGTTTAATGTAGCCATATTACTCCTTTCCCTCCACGCTTACGATACCTTTTTTCGGACCAGGGACTGCGCCCTTAAGGCCGATTAGATTCTTTTCTGCATTGATGTATGCAACTACGAGATTTTTGACTGTTACTTGGTCGTGTCCCATACGGCCTGGCATCTTTTTACCCTTGAAAACTTTTTGTGGGTACATAGAGCCGATTGAGCCGACACGGCGAATGTTGCCCTTGAAACCGTGAGTGTTGCGTGATTCGTTAAAGTTATAACGTTTGACGGTACCAGCAAAACCTTTACCTTTGCTGATGCCAGTCACTGCAACTTTGTCGCCGAGCTTGAAGCTTTCTACGGTGATAGTATCACCAAGCTTGAGCTCTGCTGGGATTTCGCCAAGACGAAATTCTTTGATGGTTTTAGGACTGATGTTTTCACCGGCCTTTTTAACGTGGCCAGTAACCGACTTGCTCAGATTCTTACCCTGACCGTAGCCCACTTGCACAGCATTATAACCATCGGTTTCGGTGGTCTTTATCTGAGTCACCGTGCATGGACCGGCTTGAAGAATTGTAACTGGAGTTACAACGCCATCATCGCCGATAATCTGGGTCATACCAATTTTGGTGCCGAGAATGACTTGCATTTCTTGCCTTTCCTTTATTAATTAATACTCCACGCCCCTGTAAGGCGTACTTTTTATTTTGTCTCTGTACAACAGACAAAATTACACTATTAAAACTAGACTTTTAGGCCGGTTTCCGCTCGTGAGTTAAACGGACCTCTCCTTATGTCTAGATATAACGCTATAATTATAGCACAGTTTTTTTCTCTTGCCAACCCCTATTTTTCTAAAAAGGCGTTAATGAAGCCATCTATTTTGCCATCTAGGACTGCGTCTGGGTCGGATTCTTCGTAGCCGGTGCGGGTGTCTTTAACTAATTTGTAAGGTTGAAGCACATAATTTCTGATTTGCTGACCCCAGCCGGCAGATTCACCAGCACGGAGTTTATCTATGGATTCGGCGTGCTGCTCTAGCTGCATTTGGACTAATTTACCCCTTAATATTTCCATAGCTTTTTCTTTGTTTTGGAGCTGAGAGCGCTCGTTTTGGATGGCAACTACAGTGTTAGTAGGAAGGTGTGTGATGCGAACTGCAGAATTGGTGGTATTTACGGACTGCCCGCCGTGCCCGCCAGAGTGATAAACATCAATACGAAGATCTTTTTCGTCTATCTGAATGTCGGTGTCAGCCTCAATTACAGGGAGGATTTCTACTAATGCAAAGGAAGTCTGGCGAAGATTATTAGCGTTAAATGGCGAAAGACGCACCAAGCGATGTACACCGTGCTCGGATTTTAATAGACCGTATGCATGGGGGCCGGAAACTTCATAAACGGCGGTCTTAACGCCGGCTTCTTCGCCCTCGGTGCGGTCTAGGCATGTAACCTTAAAGCCTTTTCTTTCAAAAAACCTAAGATACATTCTTTCTAGCATGCCCGCCCAGTCCATAGCTTCGGTGCCGCCGGCGCCAGAGGTAATTCTTAAAATAGCATCTTTATCATCGTAGGGGCCTTGGAAACGGAGAGCTTTTTTAAGCTCGGTAAGATTATTTTCCATGGCTTCTAGTTGGCCTTCTATTTCTTGTTTTAAATCTTCATCTGATAATTCGGTGAGCTCTTTAAGGTCGTTAATTTGGGTCTTTAGTAGTTCCCATGGAGCAGTTTCGTCTTGAAGTTTAGAAAGCTCTTGGTTTTTAGCGGTGGCGGTAGCGAGGTTTTTCCAGATGTCTGGGTCGGCGACCTCTTTTTCTAGCTTGGTTATTTGTTTTAATTTGTCGGATATTTTTAGTTTTTCATAAACTTGCAAAAAATTGGCCTCTAGGTCTGCTAGTTTTTTACTAAGATCTTGCATGAGATAATTATAGCATAAAAAATCCCCCGATAAATCGGGGGATGCGGTGGTGCAGTTGGTCGTGTGACAGTGAGCCTCTATTCGAAAAGGCCCATATATCCAGCGAATTCAATCGCCTCCTCTAGGATATCTGTCGTGAAATACTCACTATAATAATAATGGGGTTCCAGTTCCCCTCCGTAGAGGAGAACTGATCTGAGGGGCTCTTTTGCCTTTTTAAATTGGCTTATCGCCCACTCTTTCTCCTCTCCTTCCGGACCGATGTGGTCATCCCCGAGGAACCAGTCCTCTGTCAGGTAGACCAACTTTTCATAACTCCAGCAGCGTCCATACCAACGGACGCCCTCTTCCATGGTTTCATCTACCAGCTCATTGAGCTGGGTGAACAGTTTTTCCAGGAACCCAAGCTCACCGGTTTCCATTAGTTTTTTCAGGCGGGAGGGCTTGATCTTTCTAATAAGCTCAAACGCCGGCTGAGAGATATCCATACCGGCAAGCTCGATCAGAAACTGATTTTTTCCGTTATACTGTGCCATACGCACCTCCTTAAAGATCAAAATTGCATTTTCAATTTCATTTTTCATTATATCATACTTTATATAATTTGTCAATAATTTAAAAATCAGCCCCTTTCGGGGCTGGTTTTTAGATGATATACCAGGACAGATTTCCCGAGTTAAACTCAAGCCGTTTCTGTTCCCGGCCAACTAGCACGTCAAAGATATGTAACGCTACTCCGCCCACAAAACGAATTTGTGTGCTTAAGAGTTCCGTTACTTCGGTTTCGCTTTCTCCCTTCCGCCTAAATGTTAGTGGCTGACAGGGCGTCATTTCGTAACCGAAGAGGGCCATAACCTCAACGCGCTCTTTGTTGTTTTTATTAAAGTTTTTCATAAAGACTCCTTTAAATTAGATTTATTAGAGTCATTTATGTGAGCCTAATTTATTGGCTCATAGTTAAGGGCACAAATGACAAATACCCAAAACCTTAAACTTTTCTCAATGCCAGTGACCGAAGTGTGGCATGAGCAATTTAATTATAGCATAAAAAATGTTATAATATAGCGATGAATATCTGGGATAAACTACCGAAACCGTTTTTGATTTTAGCGCCGATGGAAGGCGTGACAGATATCGCTTTTCGGCAAATTATCGCTAAGGCCGGAAGGCCGGATTTATTCTTTACGGAATTTACCAATGTTTCTTCTTTTGCTTCTGAAAAAGGTCGCGCAAATGCCCTGGAGCGTCTTAAAATAGCGCCTAGCGATTCCCCGATTATCGCTCAGATTTGGGGTAAAAATCCGGCGCATTTTTCGGAACTTGCGGGCGCGCTTGAATCGCTTGGTTTTTCTGGGGTAGATCTTAATTTTGGCTGCCCCGATAAACATGTAAATAAGACTGGCGGTGGCGCTGCGATGATTAAGACACCGGAACTCGCCATAGAATGTTTTCAAAATGCTGTGAAATCAACTAATTTACCTGTATCGGTAAAAACTCGTCTAGGTTGGGCAAAGCCTGATGAATATAAGGAATGGCTACCCGTTCTACTTTCTCAGCATCCCGCAGCATTAACTGTGCATCTTCGCACTAAAAAAGAGATGAGCAAAGTGCCGGCCCATTACGAGCTGATTCCGGAGATAATTAAACTGCGAGATAAAATCAGCCCAGAGACAAAACTAGTGATAAATGGAGATATTAAAGATCGCGCTCACGCCCTAGAATTACATCAAAAATACCCAGAAGTGGATGGTTTTATGATTGGACGCGGGGTTTTCCAGAACCCATATTGTTTTTCCGACCATCAACCAACCCGCAAAGAACTGATTGATCTTTTGAAGATGCATTTAGATTTATATGAGAAATATGCGGGCGAGCATTACGAGCCTTTAAAACACTTTTTTAAAATTTATATTAATAATTTTCCGGGTGCGAAAGAAATCAGGGCAAAATTTATGGAAACCCATTCGGTTGCCGAAGCGCGCGAAATCTTGAAAACCCTTGGGTAGGGTGAAATTTGATTTTTATGCAGCATATGATATAATTAAAAGATATGATTCTTTGAAATTATGGTACTTTTAAAGGAGGTGGCGTTTTGGCTACAGAATATTGCAATGCTGCCAAAAATTGGCAGAGTATTTGCCCAGATCTCGCTGACAATGAGCTTGCAAGGCTCCTGTCATTGTATAACATCGGTATCGAAGAAATCATCGCAAATGTCAGATACTGGCATTTGTTTGACCTCGGCGGAATCCTTAGAGAGGAAGAAGTCATCAAAACAATCATCGATAATCATAATCTTTATGATTACCTTGATTTAAGGTTGGATAATATCTTCGGAGACGAGAAAACAGTGTCGGAGTTCGCAGATGAATTCACGTCCGATATGATCTATATGGTTAGAAGGATAGCAAAAAATGGCTTCCTGAGATTTGATTTATCTACGACAAATCAAATCTTATCTCGCATAAAGCTCGAGATGTGGGGCGATGATAATGCACTCTTTGCGTTTGTTTGCGGGATGGACGAAAAAGGTATTAATGAGTTTTACGAAAAAATCAATCCGATTCCGTCCGAAACCATAAACAAATTGGTCGATATGATGGAGATGATTCTGTCTCCTAGTCAACTTGAGGTAGTGTTTTTCTGCCTTAACACGAGTGATGTTGGCTATATTTATAGTCAGACCGAAGAAGAGCTGCTAAGGTGCGCCCGTAAAAATCTTATTAGAAACGGCATTGGTTTCGAGTTTGACGAGGAAACCTACAGTTTCGAAATGATTTAGTTTTTGTTTTCTGCTTCGCTAGTCTTTAGCCCAGTAGATTGCCTCCTTTCACCCCTCAGACGTCTGTCTGGGGGGCTTTTTATGTTATAATTTAGTTATGAAAATTGCATTATTAGGGTACGGTAAAGAGGGGCAAGCCGTAGAAAAATATTTTAAAGACAAAGCCGAAATTGATATTTTTGAGAATTTTGACCCAGTAGAGATTCGTAACAAGGATTATTCGTCCTATGATATGATTTTCCGCAGCCCTTCCGTGCCGCCTTTAGGTTTAGAAAATGAGACAAGTGTCACAAAATACTTTTTTGACCATTGTCCATGTACGATAATTGGAGTCACTGCTACTAAGGGTAAAGGTACGACTTGTTCATTTATTAAGGCTTTACTTGATGCTAGCGGAGCGGACGTATATTTAGTTGGCAACATCGGCAATCCGGCGATTGATGTGTTGGATAGTTTGGCTAAAAATTCTGTAGTGGTTTATGAAATGTCTAGTTTTCAGCTTTGGGACCTTACAAAATCCCCGCATATTGCGGTTGTAGGCACGATTGAGCCGGATCATTTGAATGTGCATAAAGATTACGATGATTACGTTGGGGCAAAAACCAACATTTGCCGTTACCAAACGGAAGATGACTATTTGGTTTATTATGACAAAAATCCTGAGTCGGTTAAGATTGCTAAGAACAGCCCAGCTAAAAAAATCTCTTATCCTTTTGATTTGCCAGAAGATATCAAGAAGGCAGTCAAGATACCTGGAGAACATAATTTAAACAATGCGATGGCGGCAATTGCGGCGGTAGCTAGCTACAAGAATATCTCGCTAGATGAATATTTGAAAGAGTATAAAGATGAAATCAAAAAAGGTTTGGCAGAATTTAAAGGCTTACCGCACAGACTAGAATTCTTGCGAGATCTTGAGGGGGTGAAGTACTATGATGATAACTTTTCTACCAATTTATCTTCTACTAGAGTGGCGATCGAATCATTCCCTGGCGATGGTATTGTATTGATTCTAGGCGGGCGGGATAAAACCGACAACGAAGATCTGCCAGAAATCCATGATTATTTGAAGGAAGCTAAAAACATTTGCCGGATAATTTTAATGGGTGAATCTGGCCATGAGCTCGCTAAGCGCTATGAGGACGACCCGCGTTACATGGTGGTAGAATCTCTAGAAGAAGCTGTAAACACTGCAAACCAAGAGGCTTTTTGGCTACGCAATGTTTCTTATGTGGATAACGACATTATAGTTTTGATGTCGCCAGCGGCGGCTTCGTTTGATATGTTTAAAAACGTCTATGATCGGGGCGATCAATTTAAAAATTTAGTCGAGTCTCTAAAGTAGAAATAAAAGCTTTGTCGGTAGATGAAACCGCGGCAAAACCCTTAATACCGGAGCCAGCAAATTCGCGGGCGAGTTCAATCATCTTAAATTTGTCTACACCTTTGATGAGGTTAGGCGCATCATCGTATTTATCAATGGTTTCGTTAGTGAAGTAGCCCTCGGCATAATAATCGGCGATCTGGCCTACGGTTTGAGCGCCCATCTGAAAACGCCCTAATGCGTAGGATTTAGCAGCTAGAAAATCAATATCCAAAATTTCGCCGTTTAAGGTCTTCATTAGCTCAACCTGAATTAGATCAAAGAGAGCTTCAGCGTTTTCGATATTAACTTCACCATCAAAATCCCAGTAGGAACTGCTGGCGTTGCTGGCGATGGAACTACCCATGCCATAAACTAGGCCGCGCTTTCTGGCAGCGCCGAAAATTTTGGAATTGGTAGTACCGTTTAAGATGTGATTTAGACAATTCATCGCAAAAACTTCGTTGGGAGACAAGTGTCGCGGGGTGACTAATGAGAAACCGAAGGTGATGTTTGAGGCATCCTTACGGCGAATCGATACAGCCTCAGAGCTATGTAAATAAGTCTGCGGAATGGCAAATTTTTCACCTTCTTTTAAATCCCATTCGTTTAAGAGTTTGATAATTTTGTGCTTGCGCCCTTTAATCCGCCCAGCAATGATGAAAAGCATGTTTTTAGCGGTGTGGGTGCGGCGGTAATGTTCACGAATGTCTTTTAATTCAATATTACGGATAGTTTCTAAGCGCTCTGGTAAAGCCAGAATATCCTCACCTACAGCTTGCTGAACGCGAGGCCAGAGCAGGCGATAGTAGTCATTCATATAGCCAGTAAGCTCTGAGCGAACGTTGGCTTTTTCGGATTTTAGCTCCTCTTCGTTAAAATGTGGTTCGCAAATGGAAACTCGCTGAAGATCCATAATGCGCTCCCATTCAAAATCGGCGCATTCAGTTTCGTAACAAACCGAAATATCGGAAGTCCAAGCGTTATGATAAGCACCGTTTTTAGTAAACTCTGCTTCAAAGGCCTGCTCATCTTTAAACTTACCGTTGGCGCCAAAGGCGAGATGCTCCACTAGATGCGGAATTTCATAAACATCCTTTTTCTTGGCGTACATCATACCGGCGCGGAATTGAATACGGGTAGACATAACGCTGGCACCGGGTATATCAATCAGTAAGCCTTTTGCGCCGTTTTTTAGAGTGATTTCTTCTACTGAATGCTTCATGATATTGACAAATTACCTCACTTGTGATATAATATAGATATGGGCTATTTACGGCCTTTTTTCTTGGATTTCTTTCGTTTTTTAGAGGTGGTTTTGCGGGTGCGACGAACCGGCTTTGCGGCAGTTTTGCCACCTTTCTTAAATTCACTATCTAGATTCTTTTCGCCTTTAGAAATCTCATTAACGCCACGTTCGGTTTGGGTTTCGGCCATCTTGGTAAGCTCGGATTCGTATTCTTCGCCATCAGTGACATTGTCAGCAGCGGCCTCGGATGGAGTGATGGAAAGCAAAATCTTAAGCACTTCTTCGCGGAGATTGCGCTGTAAGCCGTCAAATAGCTTCTGCGATTCTGAGCGGTATTCTACTAACGGGTCGCGTTGACCGACTGAACGCCAGTGGATTCCCTCGCGGAGATGTTGCATGTTTTCCAGATGCTGCATCCAGAGTGTGTCTAGAACTTTGAGATAGACTTCGCGTTCAACTTTGCGCATAGTTTCGGCGCCAAATTCGTCTTCTTTTTTCTTGTAAGCTTCTTCTACGGCTTCAAGAGCGAGTTTGTAGCGATCTTTTTCTTTGCGTTTAATGCCAATTTCGTGGATAAGATCATCATCAAAGTCAAAGACAGACTTAAATTCTTCATCAAATTTCTTATTTACGCGGGAAGAAAACTCGGTAAGAGCCTTAACCTCATCGCGCATTAGGCGTTGGATTTCTGGATAAATCTCTTCACCTTCCAGAATACGGCGGCGAATCATATAAACTACTTTACGGTGGCGGTTGATTACGTTATCGTACTGAACCACGTTTTTACGAGAATCAAAGTTAAAACCTTCAATGCGTTTTTGAGCGGCTTCCAAAGTCTTAGAAATAGATTTAGTCTGAATCGGGGTATCTTCGTCTACGCCAAGGCGAGTCATTAACATTTTGACTCTGTCACCTTGGAAAATGCGCATCAGATCGTCTTCGCAGCTAACAAAGAATTGAGTGGTGCCAGGATCGCCCTGACGGCCACCACGACCACGGAGCTGATTATCTACGCGGCGTGAATCGTGACGTTCGGAGCCAATTACTACCAAACCACCGAGCTCTTTGACGCCTGGGCCGAGCTTGATATCGGTACCACGACCTGCCATGTTGGTGGCCAATGTAATGGCGCCTTTTTCACCGGCTTTAGCAATAATTGCGGCCTCGCGCTCGTTGTTTTTAGCGTTTAATAGCTCATAGGGCAAACCATATTTATCAAGATAGCGAGCGATCTCTTCGTTGTTGGCGATAGAGCCAGACCCCACCAGCACTGGTTGGCCTTTTTTGTGGTATTTCTTAATCTCTTCGGCGATGGCTTTTAGCTTGCCGGCTTTGGTCTTGTAAATTAAATCGTCTTTATCTACACGGGCGATTGGTTTGTTAGGCGGAATCTGAATCACATCAAGGGCGTAAATTTGCTGGAACTCTTCGGCCTCAGTAAAGGCAGTACCAGTCATACCGGAGAGTTTTTTATACAAACGGAAGAAGTTCTGGAAAGAAATGGTAGCTAGAGTCATGGATTCTTGCTTAACTACTACACCTTCTTTGGCTTCAATAGCCTGGTGGAGACCTTCATTGTAGCGGCGACCCTGCATTAAACGGCCGGTGTGTTCATCTACAATGATGACTTCGCCGGAGTTAGTGACAACGTAATCTTTGTCACGTTTGAAGATGATTTCAGCACGGATGGCCTGATTCAAATGATAGACCAAGCGAGTGTTTTTAGTGGAATACAAATTGTCTACACCGAGGATGTTTTGAACTTTTTCAATACCTTGGTCGGTCAGAGTGACGCTGCGGCGTTTTTCATCAAAGATGTAATCGTCTGGAGTAAGGCGGGCGGCAACTTTAGCAAATTGATAGTAAGATTCTGGATTGTCGGCAGATGGAGCAGAAATAATTAATGGGGTACGGGCTTCGTCAATTAAAATGGAATCTACCTCATCTACGATAGCGAAATTCAGCTCGCGTTGGCGAAGGAATTGAACTTCACTGGTCATGTTGTCGCGCAAGTAGTCAAAGCCAAATTCGTTGTTGGTGCCGTAGGTAATATCAGCGGCGTAGGCTTCTTTTCTAGTACATGGCTTTAAGTGGTAAAAACGTTCGTCGGCGTGTTCTTCGTTTCGGTACTCAGGATCGTAAATAAAAGATGCTTCGTTAATAATTACGCCTACTGAAAGCCCTAGAAAATCATAGATTGGACCGTTCCAGCCGGCATCACGTTGAGCTAGGTAATCATTTACCGTGACTACATGAACGCCACGACCGGTAAGACCATTAAGATAAGCTGGGAGCATGGCAACGAGAGTTTTACCTTCACCAGTCTTCATCTCAGCGACAGCGCCTTCGTGCAAAACCATACCACCTATGAGCTGAACGTCATAAGGGCGCAGACCCAAAATACGCTTGGAAGCTTCCCTTGCTACAGCGAAGACTTCTGGAAGCATATCATTTAGAATCTTAGTGTCATCTACTGGTGGGCGTTTTTTGCCGGTTTTGTTGATGCCTTGCTCGGCGCGAGCTACTTTTAAAGCTTTTTCAATTTTGGCACGAAAAGCTAGGGTTTGTTCTTTAAGCTCTTCGTCGCTCATTTTTTCATACTTTGGCTCTAGTTTGTTGATTTCTTGAACTCTTTTCCAAAGTTTCTTTAATTTCCTTTTTTGAGCATCACCAAAAACACCCTGTAAAAATTTAGTTAAAGCTGTTTTATCGGCCAACTTATCAGTCGGTTTCTTCTCTTTTTTCGCCATAAAACTCCAATCTAGCACCTATTTTAGCACATTATTTCTTGCGAATAAAGAGCCCACGCCAATTTTTCTTTTGGCGATGTGGCTGAGACTCTAATTTGTAACGGCGAATTTGGCCAGTGAGTTTAGCTTCTACTAAATCTACCCCTGCAAAAACGTTAGAGCACTCATCTCTAGCAGCTAGTACTTTGCCGCCAGGAATATCCATTGCTACGGAGATTTCGTATTTGTCGGCCTTGTTTTTGCCAATTTCGGTAACGATAACTTTAGCAACTACGTCTTTTTTAGCATTGCGAGGGAGATAGCGGTCAAGTTTGCCAATACGTTTTTCGGCATATTTTTTAAAAGGTTCCTCAACCTTGTAACCGTTGCCGGTAACTTCAATTTTTTCAATCATTAGATTTCCTCCTTGTTGTTAAAATATGGCTTCAAAACTTCTGGAATTTTGAGTTTGCCATCTTTGGTGGCGTAGTTTTCAATCACGGCAACTAGAGTGCGAGCAAGCGAAACGGCGGTGCCGTTAAGTGTATGCAAAACTTCTACGGTGCCGTCTTTTCTGCGGACGCGGATGTTGAGGTTGCGAGCCTGAAAATCGGTACAGTTACTGCAACTGGTGAGCTCGCGGTAAGTTTGATCTACAGGTGACCAGTATTCAATGTCATATTTTTTAGCGGCTGGTGAACCAAGATCGCCAGCAGCGATATTAATTACACGATACGGAATCTTAAGAGCCTGCCAAATTTCTTCTTCTATAGAAAGAATTTCTTCGTGCATTTCTTTAGACTTCTCTGGAACACAGAAAATGTACATTTCTAGCTTATTAAATTGATGAACTCTAAACAAACCGCGGGTGTGTTTGCCGGCGGAGCCAGCTTCTTTACGGAAACAAGCCGATAGACCGGCGTATTTTAAAGGCAAATCTTCTTCTGGGATGATTTCGTCCATGTGATAGCCGGTGAGAGCGATTTCGGCCGTGGCGATGAGAGCTAAATCTTCACCTTCAATGAAATATTCATCGGATTGGTCGGAAGTACGAGGGTTAAAACCGGTGCCTTCTAATACTTTAGACGAGACTAAATCTGGTACAGTGATAAATTTAAAGCCTTTTTCGCAAACTTTTTGAATGCCAAATTGAATTAGAGCTTGTTCTAAGAGCGCGAGCTCGTTTTTAAGATAATAGAACTTAGCACCAGCAACTTTGGCGCCACGTTCAAAATCTACCCAATCGCGACTGATAGCGTAGTCCAAGTGATCTACGCCTTCTTTCTTTTTGCCGCCCCAGTTTTTGACTTCTTTCGAGCATTCTTCGCCGCCAAGTGGCACATCGTCAAAAATGATGTTTGGTACGGATTTAAGCATAGTGTTACACTCGGCTTCAACTTTAACCAAATCTTCTTCTAATTTAGCTAGTTCGGCCTTAACTTTTTTGCCTTCTTCTATCAGGGCAGGAGCAGGCTTGCCGCCTTTCATTTTGGCGGCGATTTCGTTACGCTTTCGGCGTAATTCTTCTACTCTGGCAAGTTCTTTTTTGCGTTTATCGTCTAGTTTGATAACATCTTTGATATTAATTTTGTAGCCCTTTTCGCGAGCTGATTTTTCTACGAGCTCTAAATTGTCTCGGATAAACTTCACATCTAACATACTATTAATTATAACACATCTAAACTAAACTAGGCGGCCGTTATTTTACTAAATAGCTCTTGCCAAACCTTTAAATCTAGGTCACCGGGACGGACATCAGCTGAAATCCCGAGCGAATCAAAAACTGTTTTTAATTCTTGTTTTGATTTAAGCCCAGATAGATTATGAATCAGTTTTTTGCGGGGGGCTTTAAACCCAGTTTTAATTAAATCAAAGACTTCTTCTGAGATTTCAGGGGATTTTGGCTTCATAATAATCACTTCACTATCCACTTTAGGTGACGGAGTAAACTCGGTTTTATCTACTACTGGACCAGCGGAGACTAAGGCGCGGTTTTTAACAAATAGTGAGAGTAAAGTCTCTTTTTCGCTTAAAATGCGTTCGGCGACCTCTTTTTGGACTAACAAAACAATTATAACTGGTGGGTTTTTGAGATTTAGGAGTTTTTCTATAATGGGACTAGTAATATAATATGGAATATTGCCAGCCACGACATAGGGTTCTTTGATGCTATCAAAATCGTATTTTAAGATGTCATCATTTACGACTTTGAGGTTTTTGCCTGGGAAAGATTTAGGCAAATTATCTGCTAACCTCTTGTCGTATTCTACTGCGATTACTTTTCCAAAACGTTTTAAAAGCGATGAGGTAAGAGTGCCGAGCCCTGGTCCGATTTCTACGCATACTTCTGTTTTTTCGGAGTTTTGATCCGCGCTGAAATTTAGCGCCAAATCGGCGATTTCATCTAGTATTTCACGGTTTTTGAGCCAATGTTGGCCAAGAGATTTATTAGTACCAACCATGTGTGTACCACCAGGTTAGCGCCTGGTTCCATCCACCATAACGACCATTAACATAACCAATCATCCAACGAATCTGAGTCACAGGGTTGGTGGCCCAGTCAGAACCAGCTGAAGCCATTTTGCTACCAGGAAGAGCCTGCGGGATGCCGTAAGCGCCCGAGCGGGAGTTAGAAGCATCGTAACGACAGCCACTTTCGTGGTAAATTAGATCAATTGCAGCGGCGAGATCTGCTTCTGAAACACCGGCCTCACGAGCCCAGTTGGCACAGGTTTCGGCCTCTGGACGGATGGATTTCTTAGCCCCGACCGCTACAACACGAGAAACTGGTGCGCGGATGATTTCTTCGGAGATTTTCTCGCGCGAAACTTCTTTATTATCTATATATAATACTTTGTAAGAAACTTTTTTAGCCCCGACTTCACCAAGCTGGCGAACCTCGGAGGTACCAACTGGAAGCGTGACATCCGTCACAGTTTCTTCGGCGAAAGGTATTTCTTCTTCGGTAGTAATAGTGCGGCCACCATTTCTAGTGATGCTATAAACATTTGCCACGCCACTCTCTAAGAAGTTAGTGTTAGGTAAAAACTCAATCTCGTCACCATCATAAACAGTAATACCGGCATCGGCCATGATAGTCTTGTAGTCATAACTGGCGGTCATGAGGTATTTTTCAGTAGTGCCGTCTTTAATGATAACAGGGCGGGCACGGTATATATTAATAAAGTAATTATCCATATTAATCTCGGAGTCGTAGTTTGGTTCTACCTTATCGCCATCATTAATAATGATATTGGCGCGGGAAATTGCCTCACCTACGGTGGCGGCATCGGTTTTAATAGTGGTTTTGTTGCCATCATCATAAAAAGTGACGTATTTGGCGCCTTCGGTCTGGTAAGTACCTTGTTCTTCGTCGGTTTCAGCAAAAGTATTGCGAGAAGAGTGAATAATAAGCCCTGCAAAAAGTACGATAATTAAAATCGCTGCGATAAATAAGAGAACCTGGTCGGTTTTTCTCGCAAGTCTCATATAAGTATTATAGCACACAAAGCATAAAAATAAAAGTCCGTAGCGATTACGGGCTTTTATAAACTAATTCCTAGGTGGTGGTTATACAAGCCAAAACAGCTCTACACTCTCCACCCTTTTCTCCCAATAGTTCAGGCCTCTTTCAACGTTGGATCAGGTCCGAACCTAATTCTATTTTAGCATAGGCTTATTGGTTGTCAACCTTGTTTTTTAAGATTGTTTGTGTTGTAATATGTTTCTACTTTAACAGGGGTAAAAGTAAAAAACCGAACACTTTTGACTTGACATTATATTGATTTATTTTATTTATATTATGCTTATGGAAACGATTATGTATGTTATAATTCTTTTATGAACTGGAGGAAGTGGTGCGATGAGTTTGTTTTGGCGGGTAAAGGTATTTTGCTAGCGTCCAAAGAAAAGCGATTCTGGTTTGGTTTCGTACCGGCTTTCTTGTTTTTTGGACTTTTAATGAACTTGCTGGCTGGTGGTTTTTCTAAGTTTAGTTTGATGGGCACGGTGGGTTTTTTAGGAAGTTTGAAAATCATTGACGATAGTTTTTTGGCGATTTTTGGCGTGAATCAGCCGTTTTTGGATTGGTTACCGATCTTTTGTATCGCGCTTTTGCAAGGAGTTTTGATTGGTTTGATTGTGTTTTTGTGGAATAAAAAACGCGAGCAAAACTCGGCTAATGTAGAACAAGCTGGGATAATTACCGGATTAATCGCGCTTGGTGCTGGCTGTCCTACTTGTGGCACTACTTTGCTTACGCCACTGCTGGGCGCAATCTTTTCCACAGGGAGCCTGGCGATTGCGGGGACAATCTCCGCGATTGTAACGGTTTTAGCGATTATCATTGCAATTTTGTCTTTAAAGCGGCTAGGACTAGAAGCATATGTTACAATAATTAACGAAAAGTTTCTCGCAAGGAGAGCCAAAAAGGAGGCAGATGAAAAAAGCTCTTAGAATTATCGGGATTGTGGTGGTAGTGGTGGTGATTTTTGCAGCAATTATTGCTAGTATGACAACTAAACCTTCTAATGCGGAAAAGGTTTGGGACAAAGATATGACAATAGGTAATATGGATGCAAAAAACTATTTTATCGTTTATTCAGATTTGGTTTGCCCATATTGTATTGCTTTTGAAAATGCTATCGTTGAAAACGAAGAAGCGTTTTTGAAATATGTTGAGGAAAACGATATTTTATATGAAGTAAGGTTGTCTGATTTCCTTTATGAATACGGTGAGGCAAAACCAATTAATTCACGCTACTCCGCAGTAGCAACTTACTGCGCTAAAAATGAAGGTAAGTTTTGGGATTATTACAATTTAGCTATTACTCGGGTCTGGAACGATTATTTTAAGGATTCCGGAAAATCCGCCTTTACTAAGATGGCTAGCCTTGGCAAGGAATATTGGGTGAAGATTGGTAAAGACGTAGGACTGAGCGAAGAGTTTGAAAATTGTGTGAAAAATGATGAACCCATTGCCGAGATCCAAGAAAACGCTGCTAAATCCGCCAAACTCACTAACGGAATGCCATATTTTAAATTTAATAGTTACACCAACTCCGGATTTGATCTTTCGTGGGGTTGGGAATATGTGCAAATGTATTTCCAAGCTGGGCTAGAAAGCTAAACTATTTATTCTCTATTCCGGTAAAATGAAAAATTTTTTCGTCTTTGATTGCGTCTGGTAAATAGTTTTTGTCTAAATGAAAACCAGATTCCCATTTTTGGCCTTTGCCGTATCCTAATTCTTTCATTAGTTTGGTTGGGGCGTTACGAAGCCAAGTAGGGACAGGTTCACCACGGGTCTTACGAGCTAAATCTTGAGCTTTAAACCAGGCATCGGCAGAGTCGCGATTCTTCTTGGATTTAGAAAGTGCCACACAGGTATGAGCCAATATTAAACCAGACTCCGGCATGCCTACACGCTCTACGGCCTGAAAACAGGCGGTGGCGAGACTTAAAGCACCGTTGCCAGCTAAACCAATATCTTCGGAAGCAAAAATCACCATACGGCGAGCAATAAACTTAGGGTCTTCGCCAGCTTCTACCATCCGCGCCAAATAGTATAGAGCAGCATCGGTGTCTGAACCACGCATGGACTTGATAAAAGCCGAGATGGTGTCGTAGTGCTTGTCGCCTTTTTTGTCGTAGCCGGGCATTTTTTTGCCGGCAGCTTCTAAAACTACATTTTCATTGACTTTTTCAGATAAAGAAAGAGCAAGTTCAAGGTCACCAAGAGCGGAGCGGGCATCACCACCGGATAATTCTGCGAGAAGATCTATAGCGCCTTTGGTAACTCTTTTAGTGGCTTTTTCGGCTTTAATGGCGCGTTTTATAACTTCGGTAATGGCGGCTTTAGAGAGCGGGGCAATGACTACCACTCTTGAGCGCGACAAAAGCGGAGAAATTACTTCAAAAGAGGGGTTTTCGGTAGTGGCGCCGATTAAAATGATTAAACCAGATTCAACGTGCGGCAAAAAAGCATCCTGCTGGGCTTTGTTAAAACGATGAATTTCATCTACAAAAAGAACTGTGCGAATCTGGAGATTCCAGTTAGTCTTAGCGCGCTTTACTACTTCTTCTACATCTTTCTTGCCGGCAGTAACCGCAGACATCTCTACAAAATCCGCTTTAAATTCGTGAGCTAGAATTCTAGCGAGAGTCGTTTTACCAGTGCCTGGAGGGCCCCAAAAAATCAGATTGACTGGCTCACCTTTTTTAACGATTTCAGTTAAAATCTTGCCCTCACCAATAATCTCATCTTGACCTAAAACTTCAGAAAGTTTAGTAGGTCGCATCCGTTCCGCTAGGGGTACTCTATTCATAATATATATTATATAAGTTTTTGGGGAGAATTCAAACATAATAACTTTACAAAAAATCTTTACAAAAAAGAATTTTTTATGCTAAAATGAAATTAATATTAATAAAAGGAGTTATCAAATGTTAAACTTTGCATATACCAGTAGCTATTATGACTACGAAGATATACTCAGTAGTGGTAGTAGTTCAGCGGCATCATCTATGGCAGGTGCTACTATTTGGATGATTATCGCAGCCATCCTTGCTATCGTTGGTGGTATTTTGGTTTATTTCTTATTCGTAAGAAGCAAAACTGAACCAAAAGGTAAATTTGCAAAATGGCTTAAAGACTTTCTAGCCTTCAAGGTGATGTGGATTGAGCCAATCCTTAAAGTTGTTTATTACATCGCTACAATTTATGTAATTCTCTTCTCCTTTACATTCTTAGCATTGGGTGGAGTTGGCGTTCTTTCCTTCTTCCTATGTTTGATCCTCGGGCCAATCTGTGTCCGCTTAGCTTATGAAATGACCATGATGTTCATTATGATCTGGCGCAACACTAGAGACATTGCTGAAAGCACCAAGAAAAAATAATCCTTTAAGGTTCATTAGTCCCCCACAATAGTGGGGGATTTTTGTTTGGTTTTTTGATATAATTTTGGTATGAAAATAGGAATATTTGATTCCGGCAAAGGCGGAACCACAATTTATCAGGCCATAAAAAAGGTTTTACCAAACGAAGAATATCTTTATGTTGCTGATTCTAAAAACTGCCCTTATGGTGAAAAATCTTATACACGGTTGATGGAGATTGTGACAGACATCGTGGAAAATTTAAAAGAATGGGGGGCGACAATTATTGTAATTGCATGCAATACTGCCACAACGAAATGTATCAGAAAGCTACGCAAAATGTATCCCGAGCTTAAGTTTGTAGGGACGGAGCCCGCGATTAAACAGGCGGTGGATTCTGACGCAAAAAACATTTTAGTGATGGCGACCCCTGGGACTATTAAATCTGAGCGCACTCGGAGTTTGCTAAAAGAAAACCAAAAAGAGGGGCAGAATATTAAGCTCCTGGCTTGCCCTGGGCTCGCCGATGCGGTGGAATTTGATACTGGTATAGATCAAAAACTTGATGAGCTATTAAGCGGCGAGAGAGAATATGACGCCGTAGTTCTTGGCTGCACGCATTATTCTCTGATTAAAGATAAAATTCAGAAATACTTCCCTGAGGCGGAGCTAATTGATGGCTGTGACGGTGTAGCAAGCCAGGTGTTAAAACTCACAAAAAATAGAACCTAATGGTTCTATGGTCTAAATGATGGTGGGCGATAGAGGATTCGAACCTCTGACCTTTTCTACGTCAAAGAAACGCTCTAGCCAACTGAGCTAACCGCCCGAGTAGGGGGATTTGGTGAGGCGGGAGGGGTTCGAACCCTCGACACCGGGCTTAAAAGGCCCGTGCTCTAACCAACTGAGCTACCGCCCCGAATGCACCATGATGAAACAAAAACACTATTATTTCATCGTCTTTTACATTATATCACATTTTTTTAAATAATTGCAAAAACTATCATACAAATAACCCCGCACTGAGAGTACGGGGCTTTTTACCGATTAGAAAGTAGTAAGAGAGTGGGTTTCTAAGAACACCTCTCTCCTAATACAATAAACCTCTTTGAAGTCTGCGTCGATGATTAGGAAATCACCGATATTAAGAATGGTCGCGTCGGCATCGCCGTTTTCATCGGTCTTCATCCAGGTATCTACGCAGGCCGTAAGACCGGCATCGTAGAGCTCCTTCGTGACTTCGGCGCACAGCCGGTTTTCTGGCTCAGTAGAGACGAGCAGGAGATCCTTGTTCAGGCTGCAGAACATATCTGCAAGAATGAGTTTTTCCTCCTGATCTTCTATTGTCGCCATTACTTCCGAGAGATTCAACACCGCAGCAGCGCTGTTCGTGCCGATCAGACGGATTTTAGAAGGGTCGTCAAGGTAAGGAGTTACCTTGGAATGCTTCCAAGTATAAGCATCCGGACGACCACCGGTCATCAGGACCTTGCCATTAATCACTCTCATGACCACCTGGTAAGTAGCCTCGTCGTAGTCGCAACCCGTAGGCTGTTCTTTAGTCTTGATCTTCTGACTAAAAATCATCCCCAGCAGGCCCAAATCGGACCACTTGGGAAACACGATGTTGTCAAGACCAAACTTTATGCAAGGTCTAATCGAGCCGGCGATTTTGTCAATGACAGATTTAGTTACAGCAACTTTGTTCAATTTCATTATCTTATGCTCCTTTTCTAAGAATTGACTGTTGAGGGAACTAATCGGTGTTAAAATGCCTTATTGCAAAATAGCAATAATATTGTATATTATAGCACACTTTCTCTTATTTGTCAATAATGATAGT
Organism: Candidatus Saccharimonadota bacterium; assembly: GCA_017533605.1. Taxonomy (GTDB): domain Bacteria; phylum Patescibacteriota; class Saccharimonadia; order Saccharimonadales; family Saccharimonadaceae; genus Nanosyncoccus. The sequence goes on from JAFWKF010000001.1 coordinate 114,507, forward strand.
GGTTTTTACCTCTAAAAAATCGGCCGAATGCCGATTTATAAATCTGGTGGCGCCGACTGGACTTGAACCAGTGACACAAGGCTCTTCAGGCCTCTGCTCTACCAACTGAGCTACAGCGCCGGGTTTTACACCTATATATTGTAGCACACTTGTGCTATAATTAAAATATGAAAGTTAATACTTCTCCAATTTCTGGCACTCAGGAGCTCACCCCTGAGACACAAGCCAACTTTGATATCTTAAAAACCAAAATTAATGACTCTTACCAAAAACACGGTTATTTTAATATTGAAACTCCATCAATTGAACGGACTGAAATTTTGCTAGCGAAAGCTGGTGGCGATACCGAAAAGCAGATTTATAAAGTAGTTAAGACGACTGAGTCTGAGCTAGAGGCAGACCAGGCGCTAAGATTTGATCACACCGTGCCTTTAGCGCGCTATGTAGTTGAGCACGAAAACGATTTGACCTTCCCTTTTAAAGTAGCGCAAAGTGGGCTTAATTTTCGTGGGGAGCGAGCGCAAAAAGGGCGTTTCCGCGAATTTTATCAATGTGATATTGACGTAATTGGGCGCGACAGCCTTCCGGTGGCTTACGACGCAGATGTGATTGCTACGCTTTTAGATACGTTTAATGATTTCAATTTGTCTACTCCTGTACTAGCGCGGATTAGTAACCGCAAAATTTTGTCTGGTTTTTTGGAGGCGTTAGGGCTTGATAAAAAGACCAAGGAAATCTCCAACGTGATTGACCATGCCGAAAAAGTCACGCCAGAAAAGACCAAGATGGATCTTGAGGAACTTGAGATTAACAAGACCGATGTGAAAAAGATTTTAGATTTCATCGAGCTTAAAGGCAACCGTTCGCTAATTATTGCGGAGTTAAATAATTTAGAAATTAATAATGAAACCTTTAAGGCTGGCGTGTATGAGTTAGACCAAGTTTTGTATTTACTGGAATCCGTGGGGCTAGACGAACAGGTTGAAGGAGATATGAAGATTATCCGCGGACTAGATTACTACACTGGCACGGTGTTTGAGTTTATTTTGCCAGAATACAAAAACATCGGTTCGGTCTGTGGTGGCGGTAGATACGAAAACCTCGCTGGGTTCTTTACTAAGAAATCATTCCCTGGCGTGGGTGGCTCAATTGGTTTAACAAGATTATTCTATGTGTTAAACGAAAAGAACTTGTTTAATTTTGACAGCCAAAACTTGCTAGATTATGTAATAATTCCGGTGACCGAGTCAGAATACGACGAGGCATTTAATGTAGCGCGGAGGCTACGCGAGAAAAATTACAGCGCCACTGTTGTTTTGACCGATAAAAAGCTGAGCGACAAAATGGGTTATGCGGCTAAAGTCGCGAAAAAAGGTATCGTAATCGGTGAGGCAGAGATTGGCGCCACTAGTTTGACTGCAAGAAACTTTACTACTGGCGAAAATGAAGAATTGAATATTGAAGTGACTTCCAACCCAGAAGATTTTTGGGCAGATTAGTGCTATAATAAAAATATGAGCAAGTTAGAAGATATAGTAAGTTTATGTAAGCGCCGCGGGTTTATTTTCCCCGGTTCTGATATTTACGGCGGAATGGCTGGGACTTGGGATTTTGGCCCGCTTGGTGTTTCGCTAAAGAAAAAAATCATGGATGAGTGGTGGAAGTTCTTTGTAGAAGACCGCGAAGACACGTATGGGATTGATGCTGCAATTCTGATGAATCCTAGAACTTGGGTAGCTTCTGGACACACCGCGACTTTTGCCGATCCTCTAGTAGAGTGCAAAGAATGCAAATCACGTTTTCGCGCGGATAAAATCGCCGAAGGTATTAATGAGTCCGTTACTACAGAAGAATTCTTAAATACTCATACCAAGTGTCCAGTTTGCGGGCAAGAAAACTGGGGACCAATCCGCAAGTTCAATATGATGTTTACGACTCATGTGGGAGCAGTTTTGCCTGATGACGATGCTGAAACGGCCGAGAAAAATGTTGCGTACCTCCGCCCGGAGACTGCACAAGGTATCTTTACTAATTATAAAAACGTAGTTGATACTTTTTATCCAGATCTTCCTTTTGGGTTAGCTCAACAAGGCAAGGCATTCCGTAACGAAATTTCGCCACGCGACTTTATCCTGCGTGACCGCGAATGCTCACAAATGGAGATTGAATATTTTGTAAATCCAAATACTTGGGAAGAAAATTTTGAGACCATGCGCGAATTGCAACATGAGTTCTTAGAAGACGTAATTGGTTTGCCAAAAGAAAAGTTACACGAGCTTGAAGTTCCAGCCGAGGACCGCGCACACTACAGCAAGCGCACGATTGATTTTATGTTTAATTATCCAAATGGTGAAGAAGAATTAATGGGGCTTGCATATCGCACGGATTTTGATTTACAAAACATCGCACGTGAATCTGGTAAATCGATGGAGTATCGCGATAAAGTGACAAATGAGACATTTGTACCACATGTGATTGAACCTTCTATTGGTGTAGAGAGATTAGTGCTGGCCGTTTTGTCCACTGCTTATTTTGAAGACGAAATTAATGGCGAAAAGCGCACCGTGCTAAAACTACCGGAAAATTTAGCACCATATAAGTTTTGTGTTTCCCCGCTACTTAAGAATAAACCTGAATTAGTTGAGAAAGCTAAGGAAGTCTATAATACTTTGCGCAAGAAATACGGCAATGTAACTTGGGATGATTCCGGAAATATCGGGAAGCGTTATCGTAAACAAGATGAAATTGGTACGCCAAAATGTATCGTGGTAGATTTTGACACTTTAGAAGATGATACCGTAACAATTCGTGACCGCGACACCACAGAGCAAATTCGCGAGAAAATCGCAAACTTATAATAGTGTGATATAATTATTAGTATAAAAGGAGGATTTTTATGGCTGAAGAGTCAAAAAACAATAAAGGTTTAATTACTGGTATCTGTGCGGCGGTAGTAGTAGTTATAATTATCATTGTCGCAATCGTACTCGGCGCAAGAGGTGGTGGCTTGAACGACTCATATTTTGTTTCTGATGGTTCTAAATATGTTCTAAACTTAGACGCTGATGATATGTCATTTGATGATGAAGAATATGCCCCAGTTAAAACTCATTTAGTTTACACATATGAGGGCGATAAAGTAACTAGCCTCAAGGCTTATTATGAATATGAAAATGCCGAAGATGCACAGGCTGCCTACAACTATATCAAAGAAACTCAAGCCGACGCATACAAGAGTATTTCGATTGACGGTAAATATGTAATCTTAGAAGCTAACGAAGAAGATTACGCTGACACCACGCCTGACGATGTAAAACAACAAATTGAGTTCATGGAGGCCTTGAAAGACCTTGATCTCACCGATGACGAGGACGAGACAGAAACTGAAGATGAAGAAGAAGTAGAAGAGACTGACGAAGAAGGCGAAGAAGAAGATACTAGCGAAGAGGAAGAAGAATAAAAAAGAACTAAAAACTAGCCCTTAGGGGCTAGTTTTTTGTGGTATAATAAAGAGGTTAAAAGGAGATACTATGGCAGATTTTAATAAAATTTTAGACCCCGGTGATTATAAGAACGGCGAGCTAAATGTCGTGATTGAAATCCCGACTGGTTCAAATCACAAAATTGAATGGGACCGCAAACACGCTTGCTTCATGCTAGACCGTATCGAACCAATGGCGTTTGCAAAGCCTTGCAACTATGGTTTTATTCCGCAGACCCTAGACGAAGATGGCGATGAACTTGATGTCCTCATGATTACCGACCAACCACTCACGACTGGTATTTGGATGAAGGCTAGAATTTTGGGTGTAATGAAGTTTGTAGATAGCGATGAAGTAGATGACAAGATTATTTGCGTACCGGATGACGACCGCAATAATGGCGATCTTTATAAGACTTTAGAAGATTTGCCAAAACAATTAATTAAGCAAATTGAATTTCATTTTAATCACTACAAAGATCTCAAAAAGCCCGGCTCTACGGAAGTTAAAGGTTTCTTTGGTTTAGATGAGGCTAAGAAAGTTATCGAAGCCGCTATAAAGCGTTGGAAATAGCAGATATTGGCGAGATTAACTCGCCAATATTTTTGATTTTAGCAACTGTTTTTAGTTTGTTTGTTAAAACCAGGCGCATGATTTTGATTTCGTTCGCGGTAATGTCGCCGCTAGGGTTTTCTTTAAGAGCCTTTTCGTAAAAGTCCCAGCTGTAAATTTTAGAAGAATCTAGTTTTTGACCGTCTGTGTCGCGGTATAAATTAATATCTTCGCCAGAAACTTTTTTGAGATTAAAATTAAACCAAATCTTAATTAAATCCAGATTAGTATTATCATCTAGAGCTTCCATGGTTTGGTCTACCATATAATAATAGTCTGGACTATCAGAGCTATCAGAAATAACACTAATCTTTTTTAAAACCATAGCAGCGGTTTCGGTGCGAGAAAAATCTTTTAAAATATTGCCGAAATATTTAAGCATTTTGGCACTTGTGACAATGCCCATTTTGTCTTTGCCTTGATGGATATTTAAGTCAATACGTGAAAACATCTCGATGCCGCCGGCAAGCTTGGACTTTTCTTTGCGAACGCCTTTGGCGATGGCAGAGATTTTCCCTTCTGGCGTAATAATGTTCAAAATACGGTCAGCCTCGCCATAATTAGTACGGCGAAGCACGTAGCCTAGAGTCCTAATGTCCTGCGTATTCTTCGGCATATCTTTTGATGTCCTTTGGCAGCATGGTGTCTTTATTTAAAACACCAACTACGCCATAGTTTGTTAAATATTTTCCTTCAAAATTTAGCGATGAGACAATCACAATTGGGATTTTGGCGGTGTCAGAATAAGAAACTAATTCGTTTAAAAACGTAAAACCATCTGGACCATCAAGTAATATGTCAAGAAAAATTAAATCTGGAGTGGTGCCGGCGGTGATAGCGTCCATTGCCTCGATAGCGTTGGTAAAAATCTTTACCGGGCGCCCAGTAGCTTTTTCGATACAGAGCGCCATGATTTTGTTGTCGTCAATTATGAAAATCATTTAAACAAACTCGCTTGCCGAGAAATTGGCAGGTTAACAAAAAAACTAGTGCCGTCACGATGGCGAATAGCGCCAACTTCGGCGTGCATAAAACGAGAAAACTTCGAAGCGATATAAAGACCTAAACCAGAAGAGCCCGGGCGCATAGCAATGGAAGTGGGTTTATTAATCCAGCCACGTTTTATTTCGCGCCAAACATCCATCGGTAGGGCTGGACCATAATCTCTTATTACAACTCTTACTTTATCATTAGATTCTTTAACAATCAATTCGGCGCGAGTGTTTTCGCCGGAATAGTGCATGGCGTTTAATAGAAAATTGTAAATTATGCTATGTAGTAAATCTTTATTTGCTGTAACTAGTTTGGAACGATTAGAATACTTAATAAACAAATCGCGTTTGTTAAAGATAAATAAATGATTTAGTTCCCTTGTAACATCATCGCAAACGGCGCGGACAGCAACAGGTTCCATTTCGAATAAACCATCTTCAAGGCGGCGGATTTTAATAAGGTCATTGACTTGCTTAATAGCACGATCTGAGACATTAACCATTTCGCTGCGGATTCTTTCGTTAGTGCTATCCATCTCATCAAAAGATAAAGCGAGTTGGCGCAAAACCGTGAGTGGCGCTTTGAGCTCATGCGCCGCTACCAAAATACCATCTACCTCACTCTCCATAGATTAATTATAGCACGACTATTCGTTGAAGGAGACAGTTTCTAGGAGTTTATCGAAATCTGCCTGGAACAAAACGGAGTCAGTTTGCAAAATAGCGGTTTTGTCGCGAATCTTAAATGTGACGATATAGCCATTGAGATCGGTGCCAGGTATAGTGCCGGTGTAGCGGTTGCCGGTGATGCCATTAAAGGTGACTGTTGTCATAGTAAGATTTGCATTATTTCTTTCCATATTCCTTTGATATTCGGCTGTAACATTTTCAAAACTAGTGTTGCGAATAGTTACCCTGAGGGCATTAATGGTATCTTTACCCACGGCATCGACCTGATTAGGATTGAAGTAGGCGTTAAAATCGCCGCCAGATGAAGCATCGGCGGCAACATAAACACTCCAAGTCTTAGGATATTTGAAAGTAAGTTGGCCATAATCAACTGGGCCGGCAAAAGTTTTGTACGGATCCTTTTCGCGTTTAGAAAACTCTTCTTCGTCTTTTTTAGCTTGTTCGTCTACGGCTTTAGCCACTGCAACATCAATTTGACCTTGTAAGTTGGTACTTGCTTCGTTATAACGCATAGTCATCCAAATAAAGAGACCGATAAAAGTAACTGCTATTAACGAAACTGCGATAATAACAATGGTCTTAATCAGCCCGGAATTGTCTTTTTTGATGACGGGTGGGGCTTGGACCTGTTGGACCATAGTGGAGCCGGCGGGACTAGCCGCTGGTTTTGATGTTGGGATTTGATAATTATCCATAAGCTTATTATACCATATTATTTTGTGAAATCTTGGCTTAATACTTCAATTTCATTTTTTAGTTCATTCAAATCTTTTTCAATTTCTTTTGCGAGCTTGGTAGCCTCTTTATATTTAATTACCGCTTCTTCTAATTTAAAATCATCAGAATGGAACCATTCAACTTTTTTGTCTAGTTCAGCGATTTTTTGATTTAGATTAGTTTGTTCGCTCATGCGCCTCCTTTACTTCGGCTTTAATTTCCTGTTTAAATGTAGTAATTTTTATTAATTCTCCAGGTGAAATTTTGCCATTTAATATCGCATAACCCTGTTTTAAGACTTTTTCTGGATTTAAAACTTCTAATAGTTTAATTTGGTGCGCCAAATAATCACTTAGTTGTTGAAATTTTGAAGTTAAATCGCGTGAAATTTGTTTAATCTTGTTAGTATTATTATCTTGTTCGTGACTAATTTTTTCCAAAATACTTTCACGACTAGATTTTATTAAAAGCCTAATTTTGGAAATCTCGGACTTTTTGTCTTTAGTCAACATCTCAGCGGCATTAGATGGCGTAGAGGCGCGAATGTCTGCAGCTAAATCCGCTAAGGATTCGTCTACTTCGTGGCCGATGCCGGTGATGATAGGAATCTTAGAAGCGGCAATAGCACGGACTAGGGCTTCGTCGTTGAAGGCGGATAAATCATCAGCGGAGCCACCGCCACGCAGAATTGCAATTACTTCTACGTCGCCATGTTCGTTAAAATAATTTAGAGCGCGAATGATTTGGTCTGGTGCATCTAGGCCTTGGACTTGGGTATGGGCAACTGATATTTTAAGGCCACCCCAACGTGCGTTTATAATCTTAATAAAATCAGCATAGCCAGCGGCTTGAGTACTTGAAATCACACCGATTTTTGATAAGTTTTCTGGCAGAGGGCGTTTTTTGGCCGGATCAAATAATCCTTCTCCCGTGAGCTTCTTCTTTAATAGTTCGTAGGCTTTTTTAAGACTACCCTCGCCGACTGGTTGAATTTTTTGTACCGTGATAGAGAACTTGCCTAGTTTAGTAAGTTTAGGAAGCCCGCGCACGATTATTTTCATACCATCTTCAATTGGGGTTCTGAGCTCCCAGATTGGAATGAAGCAGGAGATGCTTGATTCTTCGTCTTTAAGGTCAAAAAAGACCCATTTGTTTTGGCTAGTTTTGTAGCTCGCGACTTCGCCCTCTATTAATACTCCGCTGAAGGAATATTCTAAGGCTTGGTTGGCGGTAGTGATAAACTCGGTGGGGGTAAATTTAGGATTCATTCTTTTTACCTTTGATTGCGTCGTAATACGGAACCGAGCCGGAAGCAATAGTAAAGAGTAAAGTGATCACGCGTGTCATTACAGTAATAATAGTAGCAGTTGGGAAATCTACACCTAGCGCAATCATGACACCAGCCATGCCGAGTTCATAAAGCCCGTAAGGCACAATACCATCAAATACCGAACCAATAGCTTCGCCGACCATAATGTAGGCTAAAAGCTCTGGGCGGCCTAGAGAAATCGCCACAATCCAATAGGTGCCGATTTCACAAAAACTATAAATGATACCCCACATGATTGGTTTTTTGAGATATCTTTTGTTTTCTTTAGCGATGCTGACGCTGTTATGGATATCAGTAAAATATTTCGTAACCGCTTCGTGTTCTACTAATTGTTTTTTATGGCCGAAAGTTACTATTCTAACGGCGATGTTGGTTATTTTTTCTACAATTCTTGCGAAACTCTCGATACGTTTTTCGCTAATAGCAATAAAAATAACAAACCAAAGGAAAAAAAGTACACCGATGTTCATAAGCAAAGAAACTGGGATAACCCATTTAGCCTCAGTTGGAATTAAATTAAAAACCAGAAGTACGGCAATAGCAATTAGGGCCTGCAAATAATTAATGACGGTGGTAATAGCGTAACGGAATAAATACAGAAAACTAACGTGGCCAGCAGAAACATTATACGGAGTCAGTCTATAAGTAAGAAAGGCAAGACCACCAATACCGCCGGCTGGAATCGCATGATTAACGAAGTTTAATTCCGTAGAAATACGAAGGATTTCTTTATTAGAAAACTTTTTAATATTGCGCCGATGAGCTAAATAAGAGAAAAATATTTGCCCACAAGCATAATACATAAATAGTTGTTCCGGAATTAATAGAATTAGAATAAAACCATTAGCTTCTTTGATGTGGTTTAAGGTCTCTAGGATATCAGGCCAGTTCTGATAAACCACATAGCCGACTAAGATAGCCGTCAAAATCACTAGAATAGTCCGAAAGGAAAACTTCAGGCGTTTTTTCTTTACCATAATTATGATTATAACACAGAATTACATGGACGGGTGACGGGCATGGAGGGGGTCCCCCAAAATTGCCGTCAATTTTGGGGGAGGAAAATGCCCGACAGGACCCGTCCAGGGTTTATCGTACTTCTACTCTAATTCTTGGTAAAGATTTGCCTGAAAAGTGCGTCTTTTTAGTTTTAACGAATGTGACTACGCCGTCTTTAGCAGCATGAATAGTAAAATTGCGAGACATGTAAGTGCCAGGGCCGGCGATTTTTGTAGCACCAGTTTGGCGAACTAAAACTTCGCCGTTTTTGACTTTTTGGCCACCAAAACGCTTAACGCCAAGGCGCTGACCAGCATTGTTGTGAATATTTTTGGCGGTACCGCCAGCTTTTACGTGTGACATCTACTTTTTCCTTAAAATTATTATATCTCTCGCGACAACTTGCTCCTCACGATGATAAAGAAGCCCCTCGCGCGATTTATTATTAACATTATACCCCATATCTTGAATATAGTCAAGTATATCTAGTCTTTCATACTTACCATCTTCTCTAAGCCAAGCCGGAATTGCAATTACAACTGGTGTTTTTGGCTTAATCTGGCCTGCTAGGTTTTTTAAGAAACCCAAAATGATGCTTTGACACTCTTGTTTTTGGGTCTTTAATTCAATATCTGATGGAGCCTTAGTAAAAGGTTTACCTAGGTAACTTTCACAAGCTACGGCACCGATGGGTTTGGACCATTTAAAACTTGTTGCATCGCCAACCTCAACCCGAAAATCATTCAACCTCGGGGCTAACCATTTAAGATTTTTTTGCGAATAATCTACCATCCTCTCGTTGATGTCGGTGCCGTAGGCGGCAAGGCCCATCAGAAGAGCTTCTTGTAAAACTACACCGGTGCCACAGAATGGGTCTAAGACGACCGCGCCGGGTTTTAGCGGGCCACAAAGGTTAATAAGGATTTGCGCTAATTTGGGTGGAAGCATACCCACTTTGGCATCACGTGCAGGGCGAGCTTGATCGCGTTTGGTATAGGCATCGATGTCTTGTACACCGATAACCTTATACCAATCTTGGTCGGCTTTAATTAACTCTAGCTTTTTTGCGTTTTTGCCATTTAGGCCGTTATGTAGAGATGTGGCGGTAGATAGAACGGCTTCTTTGTTCTCTACTACACGTACGCTTCTGCCGTGACGAACCAAGATTTTCTTTAGCTTTAAGGCCTCGGAGCTTGCGGTTTTTTTAGATGCGTTTTTAGAATAATCGCTTACGCCAATGGTGATTTTACCTTCGGGGAGTTTCTGTAAATAGTCAATCGGTTTTTCGCTGAGTTTTTCGGCAAGCTTCAGAGTACCACCAAGTCGGTTAATGTCTAGTGGGAAATCCTGGGCCTCAAGTTCGGCAATGGAAATCTCTGGTTGTCTTCCTAATACTGCTAAATATTTCACGCTTATATTATATCACTATTTCTTGAAACCAACCGTATGCTTCTTGCGATTGATAATAGTGATAGCGGCTAAGGTCAGCGTGACACTTACTGGCAAGATGATGCCAAAGATAAAGCTGGCGTTTTCTTGCTCACCAGTAAAGTAGCCGGTGTCTGGCGCGATAATCTTGCTTTCGGTAGCATTAAAACCAGTAAAGACAATATCTTGATTTACTACTACTTTCTTAATTTGTGCAGGTGTGAGTTTTTCGCCGGCCTTAATGGTGGTCCCGTCAGTCAGATTAACATCCACATCGGCGGTCCAGTATTCAAAGGCATAGTTTTTATTCGGAGTAACAGTAGAGCCGGTTGGATTGAGTCCAGAAATCACATTTTCATTTTTAATACCAGTAACTGAACCGTTTTCGTCTGACTTATAGCTCACCACATATTGTTTAGCATAATAGTTAATGCCGCTACCAGCTTGCTTGACGAAGCCATAAACAACTTCCAGCCCATCCGCTTGAGAGTCTGTATCAATTTTGACCAAAACATTACTTCCGTCGACATTATTAACATGTGTTTCGTTATACTGTGAATAAATATAATGACCACTTTCTACAAACATGTTTTTTAGAGTATCGTCTATTGGTTGGAGAGACGTAGCAGAAACTGCGAACATATTATTCTTTGATAATAAGTCGCCGCCGTGGTTTAGAATTTTATAGGATTGGGCTTGGTCAATATCGGTAATACCAAAGTATAATTCGTCAGATGCAAATGGGGTAGTTTCGCCCTTTTTGCTCAATGAAATTTCTGTTTCAACAAATATTTTGCCGCCATCGTCAGTTTTAAGGTTTTTAATACCTTCTTTTTTGGTTGTACACTGCGCATCTTCAAAAATTTCAAAGCCAACAAATAGCCAACCATTGTATTTGTTTACTCCTACCGTCATGTTATCTTCATTTTCCGCTAAGACGTCTGGAAGATCTTCTGTTACGATGTTTTTGATTTTAATATTAGAAACATATTTTTCGCCCGTTATTGAATAGCTAATATCGTCAGTGATAGATGAACGAGTCCTATTGTTCCAAATTTTAATGTATTGTATTGGGTCGCAACGATCATCCCATTGAACATACCCTCCGGTTTCCCATTTGCTCGAACTAGAGAATTTTAAATTTGAGCCATCACTTTCTTTAATAAGTGGAGTGAGGCTGTTAATAAGGGTTGGATTGATAGTTACATTGTCCGCACCTAGCTCGGCACCGCCAGTATAGTTGATATTGTATGGGTTGGTTGCGAAAACACTCGCTGGTGACAAAACGCCCGCCGCAAGCGTTAAAAATGCAAGCAAACCTTGATTGATTTTTGTCTTTTTCATATTAAATGTCCTTGTTTTTGTTTTTGTATAACCTTTATGCTTTTATGATACCAAAAAAATGTGGTTTTGTCAAGAGGTTTATGCTTATTATTAGTTACTTAACTACGGCAAATTTGTTTTTGCCTTTTTTAATGATGGCGGTTTGGTTGATAGCGGTATCGTCCGAAGCTTTAACGCCGTTAATTGAAATGGCGCCCTGGGCGAGGTATTCCCTGGCTTTTTTCTTGGATTCGGCGAGACCGGTGCTAGCGAGAATATCGACTAATTCCATACCTTTTTTGGCAACTGGTAGGTATTTGGTGAATTCAAGGATTTCGTCCTCAGAGAAACTGGTGAAATCGGTGTTTTTGTCAAACAGCATTTTAGTAAGATTTTCTACCGCTTCGGCATTTTTGGTGCCGTGGACAATTTCGGTAACACTGCGAGCCAGAGCTCTTTGAGCGAGGCGTTTTTCGGGAGCTTTTTGATGGTCTTTAATGATACTTTCGATTTCATCTTTTTCTAGGAGAGTGAAAACTTTGATGAGATATTCGACTGATTCGTCTGGTTGATTGAGCCAGAATTGGTAAAAGTCAAAGATGGAAGTGAAATTACCGCCGCCGTTGTCGGAACTAGCTAGCCAGACGGCGTTGCCTTCGCTTTTGCCGAATTTGCGTCCAGTGATAGGGTCGATGATAAGTGGCGTAGACCAAACATCGGCTTTGCCATTTTCTAACCTTTTGATTAAATGGATGCCGCTGGTGCAGTTACCGTATTGATCGGCACCGCAAAGTTGCATAGCCACGCCGTGTTCGCGGTAGAGATGGAGAAAATCGTAGCCTTGGATGAGGGAGTAGGAGAATTCGGCATAACTAATGCCGGAGCCACCTTCACCGATGCGGTCTTGAACGAATTGACGGTCTAAAAGCTGAGTCATGGAGAACGCTTTGCCGACTTCACGCAGGAAATCTAAGTATTTCATGTCGCGGAACCAGTCGTAATTGTCGCACATGATGACATTATCAGATTTAATGATTTGTTCGATTTGAGCTTTGATGCATTTTTTGTTGTGTTCGATTTCATCGAGAGATTTTAATTCTCTTTCGCCGTTTTCTTTGGGGTCACCAATTTGGCCGGTAGCGCCGCCAACCACTAAATACGGAGTGTAACCGTGGCGCACAAAGCAAGCGCACATCATGAGAGCGGCGAGATTGCCGATAGTGAGTGAATCTGCCGATGGATCGGCGCCCCAGTAAAACTTTTTGTTTTCACGGGTGTCGAGGTCCGCAGGGTTTTCGATTGTGGTTTCGGCTTTGAAGCCGCGATAGATAAGTTCTTCTGATAATTTCATAAGACAATTATAACATACTTAAAGAGTTGCAGATTGGGATTTTCAGACACACTCAAGACCGTTCGACCTTTCAGGTCGTCCGCGTCCCAAGGGGCGGTCTAGCCAAGCTTATGGTCCTCAAATCCTAGTTTTGTAATTCTTCGCCTAGTCTGGCTTTGTTGGCCCATTTATCAGCGAGCTCGTTAAAATCTATGCCGGAGTGGCCTTTTTCCCAAACTAATTTGACATCGTGAGATTGGTATAATTCAAATAATTCTTGGACTAAATCTAAGTTTTTGATGGGGCCGGTTTTTTTGACCCAGCCATTTGCAGCCCAAGTGGGGGCCCATTTAGTGAGGACATTAATCCAAAACTCGGAGTCGGAATGGATTTCGCAGCCTTCGGCGCCGGCATATTTGATAGCCGCGATCATAGCGGAACCTTCCATTCTAATATTGGTAGTGTTTTTGTCACGACCAAGGACTACGGGAGTAGCATTATTGCCCGTAATTTCTAGCACGGCGAAGCCGCCAGGACCGGGGTTTGGTGAGGCGCTGCCGTCTGTCCATAGAATCTTCATAAAACGATTATAACTTTTATTTGATAATCTCGTCAATGATGCCGTATTTTTTTGCCTCTTCGGCACTCATCCAATTGTCGCGGTCCATATCTTTTTCAACTTGCTTTAAATCTTTGCCGGTATTTTTGGCAAAAATTTCGGCAAGGCGTTTTTTAAGAAATACGCCTTCGCGAAGCATGATTTCTTGGTCGGTGATTTTACCTTCAGTGCCACTAGACGGCTGATGAATCATAATTCTGGAATTTGGCAAACAATAGCGTTTACCTTTGGCGCCGGAGCTAAGTAACATCGCACCCATAGAGGCTTGGAGACCAATACCAATGGTTTCGACATCGGGTTCGATATAGTTCATGGTGTCGATAATAGCAAGACCATCGTAAACGCTGCCGCCAGGTGAATTAATATAAAGTTTGATGGGCTTTTTGTTGTCTTCGTGAGCGAGATAAAGCAGCTGCGCAATGACCAAATTTGCGGTGTGCGGATTGACGTCCTCGCCCAGGAAAATGATGCGGTCGTTTAATAATCTTGAATAAATATCGTAGGCGCGTTCGCCTTTGTTGGTTTCCTCAACTACGGTTGGGACTAAATAATCTTTCATATTACTCCTTTACTAACTTTAGTTTTTTATTAACATACTTCAATGTTGGAATGTCGCCTTTTTTCAGGTTTTCGGCAATGATCTCTTCGGAGAGTAGGGATTCGACGTCTTCCTCGATTTTGCGCCGTAATGGGCGGGCACCATTTTTCGGATCGTAGCCTTCTTTGATTAAATATTCTTTAGCTTTTTCATCGACTCTCAGGCCAATGCCTTTGGTGGCGAGGCGCTTCTTTAGGTCGTTAATGAGATTGTCAAAGATTTTTTCAACGTCTTTTTTGGTGAGGGCGTGGAAGACTTGAATGTTGTCTAGGCGGTTAATAAGCTCTGGGCGCATAACTTTTTTCAAAGCCTTCATAGCATAGGATTTATTTTCTTCATATTCGGCTTTTAAGGCTTTTTTGTCCTTGGCGGTCTTGGCGGTGAAGCCCAGCTCTGACTCGCGGTACATATCGGCTGAGCCAAGGTTCGAGGTAAGAATAATGATAGTGTTGTTGAATTTGATTTTGTTGCCCTGGCCGTCCGTTAAAATGCCATCCTCTAAGATTTGGAGGAGTAGATTGAAAACGTCTGGGTGGGCTTTTTCAATTTCGTCAAACAAAATTACTGAATACGGTTTACGGCGGACGGCTTCGGTGAGTTTGCCGCCGTCATCGTAGCCGATGTAGCCGGCTGGGGCACCAACTAGTCTAGACACATTGTGTTTTTCGCCAAATTCGCTCATATCAATTTTGACAAGCGCGTTTTCGCCACCGAAAATTTCTCTAGCGATGACGCGGGCGAGTTCGGTTTTACCTACGCCGGTAGGACCCATAAAGAGGAATGAACCAATCGGGCGATGGGAATCGGTGATGCCAGAGCGGCCGCGGCGGATGGCTTTTGCTACAGCGCTGACGGCTTCGTCTTGGCCGATGATAGATTTTTTTAATTCGTCTTCTAGGTGGAGTAACATTTTCATTTCGCTGCCGTGAACTTTGGAAACTGGAATGCCAGTTTTTAAGGAAACGGCAGTGGCAAGGTGCTCTTCTTTTAGTTTGGGGTTGACGGTGGATTTGACGCCGGATTTCTCGAGTTTTTTGATTTCTTTTTCTAGACGGGCGAGTTCGGTTTTGTACTCGGCGGCTTTTTCGTAATCTTCTTTTTCGGCGGCTTCGGTAATTTTGTTTTCTAGAGTGGACTTTTCAATTTTCATCTTTTTATACTTGCTGCCACCTTTTTTGTCGGCCGCAACTTTACAAATGGCGGAAGCTTCATCGATGATATCGATGACTTTATCGGGCATAAAGCGGTCGTTGATGTATCTTTGGCCCATAGTAATGGCGGTTTCTAAAAGTTCATCTGGAATGACCACGCCGTGGTGTTTTTCATAATGGCCTTTGATACCTTTTAGAATTCTTAAGGTGACCGCGGCACTAGGCTCCTCAACCATCACGGTTTGGAAGCGCCGAGAGAGAGCTTTGTCTTTTTCGATTGATTTACGATATTCGTCTAAAGTAGTAGCGCCGATGAGGTTGATAGTGTTACGGGCGAGAGCGGGCTTCAAAATGTTGGCGGCGTCCATACTGCCTTCGCTAGAACCAGCGCCGCTAAGTAAGTGAATTTCGTCAATGAATAATAAGATGGAGTCATCACCGGTAGCTTCGTCAATTACGCCTTTGATTCTTTCTTCGAATTCACCGCGGAATTTGGTACCGGCGACAAGCGATGAGAGATCTACTTGGTAAATATGCTTGCCGATGAGATTGCCGGGGACTTCGTTGTTGGCAATTTTTGTAGCGAGACCTTCGACAATGGCGGTTTTACCCACACCAGCTTCGCCGATTAACACAGGATTTGATTTGGTGCGGCGCGACAAAACTGTGACAACCCTTTCGATTTCGCTTTCGCGGCCAATGACGGTATCGAGACGGCCTTGCTTAGCCTCTTCGGTGAGATCTTTACCGTAGCGACTTAAGAATTTGAGCTGTTTTTTGTTCATGTATTTGGCTTTTTCGGCTTTTAATCTTTCGTCTTTGGTTTGTTCTTCGACGAGTTTTTCAATTTCATCTAGGATTTTTTCGTTATCAACTTTGAGGCCGGTCAAAATTAAAGAGGCGCGGGAATTAGGCTGGGAAAGCAAAGCATATAATATATGTTCGGTGCCAATAACATTGAGGCCTTGCTCTTTGGTGTAGTTTTGGGCCATCCTGAGAGTCAAAATGACGGCTTCGGAAAGCGACATCATAGCCATATCTGAGCCTGGGACTTCTACAGCGACTTTGTTCAAAGCTTTTTCAATTTCTTCGGTGGTTGCGCCCTCCTCGCGCAACATTTTGGCACCGGTGGAGTTGTCCATTGAGATAATACCAAGGAGTAGATGCTCTGTGCCCATGTAGCCATTATTGTATCTTTTGGCATAATAATCCGATTTTTGCAGGGCAAAACGTGCATTTTCGGACAAACGATTCATTATTTCACTAAATTCTTCATGCATAGTACCTCTATTATATAAAATTAGCACTCACGTGTCAAGAGTGCTAATTTTATAAAAGTTGTATTATTTTAGCATTGATTCGTCAAATTTTACGTAGCTTCCATCTTTTAATACAAAAACCGTTGTATGGTAACCGCCATACCCCCTTACTACGTCCATGACTGATACACCAACGGCATTAGTTACAAATCCGTTAATTGCAACTGTTCCTTTTACCGAAAAATCATTACTTTCGGCTAGTTTATAAAATGTATCTAAATATTGTACCGTGCCATCCGTCATAATAAAACCGATCTGGAAAAGCCCGCCATCTTGACCTGCTCCAAATTCAATTACTTCAAATATTTTTCCACTAATTCCTGTAATACTGCAATCTTTAACTTTGACTACGCCGTCAGAATTCTTTTTCCCAAGTTGGCATTCAGTGATTTCGCCATTTTTAACAGCGATATCAATAACATTGGAACCCGCAGTTTCAGCAAATGTAGAAGATTGGAATCTAATCGTGAATTCTTCTTCCGAATTCTTTGAAACTAGTACTGGGTTCGCACGATTGTCTTCTGTTTCTATTTCAACAGTCTCATCTTCTGTACTGTCGCTTATTTTATCTAATAGTTCATTATTCTGAGCTTTTAGAGTAGTAATTTGAGAATTAAGTTGTTCTTTTTGGGTGTTGCTATCAAGCATTGTCCAAACGCCGAAGCCGATTCCGGCAATAGCGAGTATAGCTAAAAAGATCATGCCATAAACCATTCCCTTGCCACTCTTCTTAGGATTTCCGGCTGCCATCATGTTGGAATCCGGAGTAGGAGTAGGCGCTGGAGTTGGTTTTGGTTCTGGCGCTGGCGCAGGTGTTGGCGCGGGCGCCGCATTCTGAGTTGGTCCCATTGTTTTCCTTTCATTTTGCTTATGCTTTTATTATATCACAGTTATGCTATAATCTAGGTAATAAAGTGAGGTAGTTATGTTAAAAATCAAAGGACAGAAACGCGACCCATTCGTGCCGCATGTCAGTATATCAGCATTATTTAATCTATCAAGCTTCCGCCACTGGAATGATGTAGTGGTGAATCAAAAGGAGATTGATTTTACTCGGCGTGAGCTAAAACAAGACGCCAAAATATTAGCCAAAGCATTTTTGAGACTAGGTATAAAAAAACGTGATATTATTTTGGTTGCTACCGGGCGTTCTATGTATGAAAGCGTGCTGATTTTTTTGGCAGCTAATCGGATTGGCGCGGTAGTTTCGTTTTTGGATGAAAAAACTGCCCGCGACACTATTATCCATTATCTTGAAGAATTTAAATCTAAACTTCTAATCACGTATAAGTATAGTGATAAACGTATCAAAGATATTAAAAAAGATGTCAAAACTTTGGAATACGTGATTAATCTTGATGGGCGCACGGTTGACGAGGCCGACCCAGACGATAATCAGGTAGACGACATTGAGTTTCATGCGCTTGATGGTTTTTGGCTGGGTAGAAGAAATATTGCTGACATCGCAAGCGAGTATCATGGTCGCGTGCCTAAAAATACTTTTGGCGCTAATAACGAAGCACTAATTTCCTTTACTTCTGGCTCTACATCTGGACCTAAACCCATGGTCTTTACAAATAAAAATTTGATTGCTTCGGCGATTTATTCAAAGGTTGCTTCAGCAGTGAAGATGTGGGATAAAGAGCTCCATACTTGGATGGATTACGTCAAGTTTGACTGCCCGTATGGATTTGTGGTATCTACTTTGGCGCCAATTTGTGGTGGCGGCGAAGTGATTTTAACACCAGATATCTGCGATGATAACCTTGATTATTATATCGGTAAAAGTCCTAACACTATTTTTGGCGTGCCACCGCTTCTAGAGGTGATGCCTACTCTAAAAGAAGACACCGATATTAGCGGGCTAAAGATGTTTGCTTCTGGTGGCGAGCGTCTAGAAAAATCCGCTTCGCTTGCGGCGCTAGAGTTTTTCAAATCTCGCGGTCTTGATAATGTAAAAATTAGTAATGGTTACGGTGTGGGTGAAATTTTAGGATTAATATCCACGGCAGTTGGCAACACGGCATATAATCCGGATTCAGTAGGTAAAATTCCAGCTGGCGTGCAGGTGATGATTCTTGATCCTGAAACCGGCGAAGAATTGGATTTTGGCAAAACTGGTATATTATACGCTACTGGTAAGCATGTTTTGACTCGCTACTACAATCGTCCGGAGCTAGATGACGAAAAAATTATTACGATTCGTGGGCATAAATTTATCAAAACTGGCGATCTAGCATATGTTTCTCCAACTGGGTATATTACCTTGGTAGGACGAGCGACATTTTTCATAAATAATCTCCCGGCCAAAGTCTATTACGAAGTAGTACGCGCTGCGGTGTCTAAATCTGAATTAATTGATAAATGTTATGTGGTAAAAGGCCCAAATAAAAAGTTCAAACTTGCTCCTTATGCTTTCGTGGTAACTAAAGAAGGCGTTCCGCATAATGACGACACGCGTAAAAAAATCATAGCCACAGCTAGTGAGCCATTTAATCTAGGGCGAAGGCGGATAACTTTGAAAAACTACGAATTACCTTCTAAAGTGGTTTTTCTTGACGAGTTGCCGTTAACACGCGCAAATAAGACTGATTTCCGCAAGCTTGAAAAAATGGCTCGCGAGATGTAGAATGGGCTTATTATGATTACGAAAGCTATTATACCGGTCGCGGGTTGGGGGACAAGGCGGCTGCCAATCACTAAAATTATTGAGAAATCTATGTTGCCGGTGGGTAACCGCCCGCTAGTAGATTATTCGGTACAAGAGCTGATTAAAGCCGGAGTGAAAGATATTTATATGGTGATTTCTAATGTGGAACCTTGCCAAGTGCAAGAGTTTTATAAGGATAATTTGGCTCTTAATCAGTATTTGATTGACCGCGGTAAGGAAGACCGCTTGAAGCTAGCTAAAACTTTACCCGATGATGTTACGATTCACTACACCGTACAAGATCCAGCCGGCAAATACGGTACTGCAGTGCCGATTGCAATGGTAGTAGAAGAATATAATATTGATGAGCCGGTTTTGGTATTTATGGGCGATGATTTCATTTGGAATCCAGATGGCGAGTCGGCAGCCACGGCACTGATCAATTCTGTAAAAGATACTAGCGATTCGGCAATTTTGGGCGTAGAAATTCCAAAGGAAAATGTAGAAAAATACGGAGTGCTTTCTGTAGAAGATGGCAAATTGGTAGATGTAGTAGAAAAACCTTCACCAGAAGAGGCGCCATCTAATCTTATTAATGTGTCTAAGTATATTATGTCGCCAGAACTGCTCCGCGAAATTGTCAAATATGTACGTGAGAATGATTTTGGTCCGTTAGATCAAGAGTATATGGTAACTGATCCAATTGATACCTTTATCAAAAATGGCGGAGTAATGCGGGTAGCGCCAACTAATGGCGAATACCTTGATGGTGGCTCAGTTGAAGGTTGGTTACACGCCAATAATGTTGTTTGCGGATAGTTTATTTTAATTTAATTAGCGGTTCGTGCCAGATTTCTGGATAATCTGACTGGCCTAGTAAGACGGCCATAGTGGATGCAATGTTAGCGAGGCCTGGTTTTTTGAGGTTGGCTATTTGGTATTTGGAGCGATTATCGGTGTTGTCATAAATAATAAATGGCACTTTGTTGGTGGTGTGGGCGGTCTTTTTGTTGCCTTTTTTATCTAAGAGCTCCTCGGCATTGCCATGGTCGGCAGTGATAATAAGTGCGCCACCAAGTTTATCGGTTTCGGCCGCAATACGAGCGAGTGACAAATCAATGGCTTCCATCGCGATAATGGTAGCCTCAATATCAGCAGTGTGACCTACCATGTCGCCGCCAGGATAATTTACGCGGATAAATTTATAATTAGCGAGGTTTTCTAAAACTTTATCGGTGATTTCGGCGCACTTCATCCAAGGGCGAGTTTCAAAAGGTTCGATATAAGAATCTATCTGAATATGCTCTTCTCCTAGGGCCTTATCATAACTGTTGCCATTAAAATAATAGGTGACATGGCCGAATTTAACGGTTTCGGAAATAGCAAGTTCGGAGATTTCATGCGCGCCCAAAAATTGGTTCAAAGTCTCTGAAATGTGAATTGGTTCTACTAAGCGGTGTTCTGGCACATGAGTGTCAGAGTTATATTCTGTCATGCCAACAAAATAAACATCGTTTGGTGTATAATCGCCACGGCTAAAATATGGAAAGTCCCAATAAGTGAAGGCCTGTGCAATTTCAATAGCGCGGTCGGCACGAAAATCAAAGTATATCAGGGCGTCACCTAGATTGATTTTGCCGATGGGTTTTTCTTCATTATCTACGATGACAAAAGCTGGTAAATATTGGTCTTGAACATTTGGTTCGATGCGGCGAAGCGTCTGAATCGCTTCCTCGGCGGAATGAAAATAATAGTTCGCCTCGCCATTTACCATCATATCCCAACCACGCGCTACTACGGACCAGTCATTTTCATAGCGATCCGCTACAGTGGTCATTCGGCCGCCACCGGAAGCAATTTTGATATCGGCGTCAGGAAATCTGCGAGCAAATTCTTCAAATCTTTTGATGTATTTTGGCTCGGACTCTGGTGGTACATCGCGCCCATCAAAAATAGCATGGACACGTATACGACGCACGCCTTCTTTATAGGCTCTTTCAACCATCTGTTCTAAATGCGAAATGTGACTGTGAACACCACCGTCAGAAAAAATACCTGCAAAATGGAGTGTTGCAGGCGATATATTTCTATTATACCACGGGGTAGTTATTTTGTCAATATTAACAGAGGCGGTATTAGGGTTGGTTACTCTTAAAATAGCGCCTTTCCAAGCGTCAGATTCAAAAACAGCGCCGGTTGCAAAAGCTTCTTCGATGTGCGAAATTCCCTGCTTAATAATCTGGCCAGAGCCGATGGTATTGTGTCCAACTTCAGAATTACCCATCAGGTTCGGCAAAAGCCCTACGGCCTCGCCGGAAGCATCTAGGGCGATTCGTGGATATTTTCTTGCAGCCTCTCCTAGAAAAGGCGTACGAGCACGGGAAACAGCGTTGCCTGGACCATCTTGGGCTAAACCAACGCCATCAAGAATTGCCAAAACTATCGGCCCATCAAACGATAATTTATCCATAAGAATATTATATCACACAAAAAATAGCCCCGAAGGGCTATTTTCTGTGACCTTTTTATAGAGAGAATAGGCAGAGAACGATAATGTTAGCTACTGCGATACATGCTACTACACGAATTCCCCACTTAAACCAAGTTGGGTAGTCAACTTTAGCAAGGGCAAGACCGCCCATGATTGCACCACAAGTTGGTGTAATGAGATTGACTAAACCATTGGCCGAAACGATAGTCATCGCAGCTACGTTGGTGCTGTAGCCCAGTGTTGATGCAACTGGTGCGATGATTGGCGTAGACAAGGTTGCGAGGCCAGAAGATGATGGTACGAGTACCGACAACACAACGTGAAGCAAGTAGTTGAGTGGTACGAATGCCATTTCTGGCACAGATGCCAACCCGGCTGCTGCGTTTACGATGATAAAGTTGTCTAGGCTAGTTTCAGCCATGAGTACTGATGCACCACGTGCTACAGCGATGACTAGGATTACCCCGATCATATCGTCTGCACCATCAATGAAGGCATCAATGAAGCCATGTTCGCCCTGACGGTTGATAATTGCAATAATAATTGCACAAATAAGGAACCATAATGCTGCTTCGTAGAACCACCAGTTACCAAGTGATGCACCGGTTAACCAGCCAGTCCAAGAATCAAAGAAGGTGATTCCGAATTCGCCCCATGGTACGAAACCAACAATCATCACAAGGAAAGTGATTGCAAACACAATCAATGTAGCGATTTGCTTGCCAGATAGTTTAGCCTCGTCGTCATGAGCTTTTAAGAACCTACCGTAGGCTTTTTCAGCAGCTGCCTGTTCACGCAAAGACAAGAAGGTTGAACCTTTGTCGCGTTGTACTTTCTTTGCATAACGAATAACAAAGAAGGCAGCAATTGCCAAGGTGGTGAGCCACAAGACTACAGCAATTAGAATTACGGTACCTTGATTAAACTCAATCCCCGCATCCTTCATGGCTGAAATTGCTACACCGGTTGCGAATGGGTTGATGGTGGAACCTAGCACACCAGAACCTGCACCTAGCAAGATAGTAGCTACACCTACCAATGGGTCTAGACCAGCTGCAAACATAGTTGCGGCAATTAGCACATAGAACCCGACGCTTTCTTCAAGGAACCCGTAGGTAGTACCTAGGATTGAGAAGATAAACATTAAAAGAACGATTAAAATGTATTCTTTACCATGTAGTTTTTGTACTAATAGTTTAATACCGGTTTCTAGGGCTTTGGTTCTGGCTACTACTGCGAGTAAGCCACCGAGCATCATGATGAAGATACAAACATCAATTGCGTCAGCAAAACCTAGAATTGGGGCCAACAAAACTTGATAGAGTTTGGCGCCTTCTACGCCGGAACCATCTACGATGGCGCAGCCTTCTTCGCCATAAACTTCTTCACAAGCTTCCAAAGAATCGTAGGTTTCAGCGCCAGTGGTTTCTTCAGTAGCTTCTGCTTCTGAAATCACCGTGAGGTCTTCACTACTTTCCTCTGTTATTTCTTCTGATAATTCTTCCTCAGTAGCTTCGTCGGTGACACCGTCGCCAATCTCTGGAGTGACTGATTCTCCTTCAGGGAGTTCTAGCTCGCCTGAAGTTTCTTCTGGCACTTCACCCTCCCATTCGCCTGGGCCAACTTCTACTGATGACTCAGTGTCTTCTAGAGGAGCAGCTGCATATTTAGCTTTGGGCAGCACATGCGATAAAATGCCGAGCAAAATAATCAGAATCATAATAATCGAATACGCGGACAACATCGCACGTGTTCGCTTTTTGCCTCGATTTTTCTTCCTAAACATTTTAAATCCTTTTAACTTTAATATTGATCCCCCATTAAAGAATCTTCCTGCCCTATGCCTCCTCTCTGACTAACGCCATACTCATACAGTGCGAACCACCGCGACCACGCGACAGCTCCGAACTTGGTATCTCAATTACTTTAATGCCATGCCTTCTTAAGGCCTGGTTCGTGACAAAGTTTCTATCATAAGCCATAACTACGCCCGGGCGAATGCAAAGGAGATTGACGCCATCGCTCCATTGTTCTCTTTCTGCATCAATTCTGCGACCGTTGCCACATTTAATTAGTTCAACATGGCTTAGGTGTAAGTACTTTTCTAAAACTTTGGATAGGTTTTGATGGATTTCTACAATTTCAATTTCCCCACCACGACCAGCAGTGATTTCATAAATGGTTGAGATATCCATAATGGCGTCTTGAACCGCAAATTTATCAACGTCTACTTGCGTCATCACGGTATCTAGATGCATAAAGCTACGCTCATCCGGAATATCAATAGCTAGCACGTATTTGAACTGATTGTTTTTGTCCTTAAACAAACGCTTGGCGAAATCTGAAATGGCGTCTGGCTCAGTTCTTTGTGAAATACCAATAGCCACAACTTCATTTGACAGAACTTGGATATCGCCACCTTCAATACAATATGGTTCTGTGCGATCATAGTACAATTTGACATCATCATAAAATGGGTGATATTTGAAAATGTATTCGGCGAAAATGGATTCTCTAGTTCTGGTAACTGACCACATGCGATGCAATGTAGCACCGTGACCTATAGTTGCCATTGGGTCGCGTTGGAACAAGATGTTTGGAATAGGATCAATAATCATTCGACCGGTGTCGCGTGTGGCATAAAAACCAGAAATCTTGCCTAGCTTTTTCAACTCAGAAATATCTACACCGGCGATGCACTTTTTGACCATGTCGCGAGTGTCTTTGATGGAATTTAGAAAATCAAAACAATGCTTAGCAACTTTTGGTGAGGTGATACCGGCTTCTACAATAAACTGCTCTAGGAATTTCTTCCTCACGGTCCGACCGCCAGATTCTAGAGCCTCAGCCATTAAATCTACTAAATAAACTACCTCAATCCCTTCAGCTCTTAAGGCATTG
Source organism: Candidatus Saccharimonadota bacterium (assembly GCA_017533605.1). GTDB lineage: Bacteria > Patescibacteriota > Saccharimonadia > Saccharimonadales > Saccharimonadaceae > Nanosyncoccus. The sequence continues at coordinate 139,139 of JAFWKF010000001.1, forward strand.
GCATAGGCATCGTGTTCGGCCTGAGCGACTTTGAGATATGGGATATCATCAAATAGTAACCGTTCCAAAGTATTTGGAGTTAGATTTAAAAATTCGTCACCTGGTCGGTGCATCAAAACTTTTTTTAATGGTTTGATTTCGCTGAAATTGCAAATTGAATTTCGCATTATTTTGCCTCCTTTTTATGTAGTGTTAAGAATACTACCGCTTTAATAGTATGCATACGATTTTCTGCTTGCTCAAATACTAGCGATCTTTCGGACTCAAAGACTTCGTTGGTGACCTCCATCTCTGAAATACCAAACTTTTCGTTTACGTCGCGTGCGATTGAAGTGTTTAGATCATGGAATGAAGGCAAGCAATGTAAGAATATAGTTGATTCTTTGGCTTTATTCATCATCTCCATATTAACTTGGTAAGGCTTTAAGAGTTCGATTCTTTCGCCCCACTTTTCTTGTGGTTCACCAAGAGAAAGCCAAACGTCGGTATAAATAACGTCGGCTTTACCATTTAGCTCCGCAATATCTGACGTAATTGTAATAGTTGAGCCATTCTTTTCTGCGATAGGTTGACATTTGTCTATAATCTCATCAGATGGTCTCAAATGATTAGGGCCACAGGCAATGAAATTCACGCCCATCTTGGCGCTCATGGCCATTAAGGAATTAGCTACATTGTTACGAGTATCACCCACGAAAGCTAAGGTTAAACCTTTGAGCTTGCCAAAGTGTTCTAAGATTGTCAAAAAGTCACCGAGTGCCTGAGTAGGATGACACTCATCGGTTAAACCATTCCAGACTGGCACATCGGAATACTTGGCTAGATCGTCAACAATTTTTTGGTCAAAACCGCGATACTCAATACCGTCATAAATACGCGACAAAACTCTGGCTGTGTCAGCGATTGATTCTTTGTGTCCCATTTGAGAACCAGTAGGGTCAAGGTAGGTCACTCCCATGCCTAGGTCGTACCCTGCTACTTCAAAACTGCATCTAGTTCTGGTTGAGGTTTTTTCAAACAGAATTGCAATATTCTTATTTGGAAATACCTTATGTGATTGGCCTGTGTGTTTTAACTCTTTAAACTTTTTAGCTGCGGCCAGCATGTAGTGAAGTTCTTCTTCACTAAAGTCTAGTATTCTTAAAAAGTCTTTCCCATAAAAATCCATTTGATGCCCTTCTTATATATAATATATTATATATTAAGTCTGTTTTAAGCACAAGTGGTTTATGATATAATTTTAGTATGAAACAACGAATTGTTTTAGCGCTTGGTGGTAATGCTTTACAAAAAAACGGTGAAGCTACTGCTGAAGCGCAAAAAAAGGTGGCTGGCGAGGTCGGTGAGGCGATCGCTGAATTAGCTGATAAATACGAAATTATTGTGGCTCACGGTAATGGTCCACAAATTGGCAATATTTTGATTCACGAAGAAGAGGCAGCCAGTGAACAGGCACCAGCAATGCCACTAGAAACCGCTGTAGCAATGAGCCAAGGGCAAATTGGTTATTGGCTAACTCAGGCTATTAACAATGCATTTGCTAAAAAAGGCAAAACAAAAAAAATAGTAACTGTGGTTTCACAAGTAGTAGTAGACCGCAATGATTCGGCCTTTAATAATCCCACTAAGCCAATTGGGCAGTTTTATTCTGAAAAAGAAGCTAAGGCTTTGGCGCGTAAAAATAAGTGGACCGTCAAAGAAGATGCTGGCCGCGGTTGGCGCCGAGTAGTAGCTAGTCCTAAGCCGATTGATATTGTCGAGAAAAAAGCCATTAAGGAGCTCGCTGAAAAAGATATTATTGTGATTGCAGCTGGTGGTGGCGGCATTCCAGTAATAAGAACTAAAGTTTTGAAACGTTTAAAGGGCATTGACGCAGTAGTTGATAAGGATTATGCCGCTGAAAAACTAGCCGAACTTGTAAAGGCCGACATTTTTATTTCCGTAACTGCCGTTCCTAATGTTTATATAAACTATGGCACGAAAGATCAAAAACCAATTGAGAAAATATCTGCTTCCGAAATCGAAAAACTCAAAAAATATGGTTATTTCAAAGCCGGCTCAATGCTGCCGAAAGTTGAGGCGATGATTAGTTTTGCAAAAAAAGGCGGCATAGGTATTATTACAGATATTAGCCACTTAAAAGAAGCGCTCAAAGACAAAGCTGGAACTATTGTTTATAAATAACTACATTAATCTTTGTAATTCTTTTTTGTAAGCTTCGACTCCGGGTTGGTCAAATGGGTTAACGCCAAATAGCTTGGCGCTCATAGCACAGGCTAGTTCAAAGAAATAGATTAGTTCGCCAAAACCTTTTTCATCAAAAGATGGGACTTTAATGTCTAATACCGGAATACCACCTTCAACGTGTGCGACTCGCACGGCTTTTACGACTTTCTGATTAGTTTCGTCGGTAGGATAATCTATAATGGTTTCAAATAAATTGCGGCGGCCGTCTTGCATGAATTGGCCCATGGAATGAAGATCGGTTGAATAAATCACCGAGGCAGGAAAGATGCCCTGCTTGTTTTTCCCCTCTGATTCTCCGAAGAGTTGTTTTAGCCATTCATTAAAATACATAGTGGCGGGTTCAAAGCTGGCAAATACTTCTGTGTCGTAGTTTTTGGCTGCGAGCTCATAACGCATCCACGCATATTTAGTGGCGGGTTCAACAGCGGATTCAACAGCTTCAGCGGCCCCTTCGATGATTTTGTCGACATCAATACCCGCTACAGCCATTGGAAGCATGCCGACTGCGCTAAGCACAGAGTATCTACCGCCAATAGAATCTGGCACTACGAAACAAGTGTAACCAGCAGTGACTGCTTCGTCGTGAAGAGCGCCTTCTTTACGATCAGTGGTAGCATAAATACGAGAACAAGCTTCTTCTTCGCCATATTTTTCAATGATTTTTTTCTTAAAAGCGGCAAAGGCAATGGCCGGCTCCAAAGTTGTACCAGATTTAGAAATCACATTAATAGAAAAATCGTGGTCGCCGACTTTTTCTAAGGCACGGTCTAATTCCCTTTTAGACAAAGAATTCCCAGCATAGATGATTTTAGTTTCAGAATGAGGATGGAGAGCTTCTATGATAGCGCGGTGGCCTAAATACGAACCACCAATACCAATACAAACTAGATATTCACTTTCTTCATTAATTTTTTTGGCGGCTTCTTTAATACGGATAAATTCGCCCATGTCATATTTTTTAGGTAGGGCAAGCCAGCCACCAAATGGATCGCGAGCGATTTCTTTAATGATTTGGTCAGATTTTGCTAAATCTACTTCTGGGCTAAAATTTACTTCTATCATATTATCTCCGTTTCAGTTACTATTTTATCATACATTGACATATTTGATTAACTGTGTTATAAATAAACGGATGGCTTGCGCAAGGGGGGTGAGAATAATGTTTAGGGCCATGGCACAACTTAGCATTAATTGTCCACGAGACACGATAATGCTTTTTTTAGAAAATGGGTTTGAGATTCACTTAATTGGTAAAACCAGCAAAGAGATCAAGCAAAGTGCAGATTTGTCTTTTGAGTCTGCCGAAGAATGCTATTTGCTGTGCGTAGCCAATCTGGAAAAATTCCCAAATTTTGATTTCTTCACGAAGATATCAAATGATCCTCAAATTCTTTTCCAAATTGAAAAAACATCTTGAGGGAGCCTCGCCTTCTTCATAGTTGTTCTCCTTTTTCGGCCCCGGCGCAAGCTGGGGCCTACTTTTATGATATAATAAATAGGTAGTGCCCCTGTGGCGGAATTGGCAGACGCGCTAGCTTCAGGTGCTAGTGGTAGTAATACCGTGCAGGTTCAACCCCTGTCGGGGGCACCATGTTTTTTTATAGCCTCGGATACTGCTGTTTGATATTTATTAATTCTTTCAATTCTGGCTTTGATTTCGTTTTTACCGATATAGATGACTCGCGCCATAGCGGGATCATTGCGCATCGGGTCAAAGAAATTAGTATATTTTTTGTATTCTTCTTCGGTGCGGGCGACTTTTGCAAAATACATAGGATAATAAGACATAGACTTTTCGCCACCAGTTTCTTTAACGAAATCCCAATTTTTAGTCATCCAATCAAAAGCCTTTGCTTTGGCTTTTGGGTTTCGGCAAAGATAAACAAATAAGAAAACTTGGTCTTGAGGCTTAACGGCTTTTGCGTCGCCGAGAAGTTTTAATACTTTAGCGAGTTGTTTTTCATCGTGCACTATTGTTGCTGCCGTCAAATAATCAAACTTAATATCTGGGTCATTAATTGTCTGGAACTTATTTAAAAACTCATCAGTAATGGCTGAGTCTAGATAAGATTTGGCGCACAAAATGCTTTTACGTATTTCTTTGTCCATTTTTGTGTAGTCATCTTCATATAAATCGGCAAGTTTTTGGAGGCGTTTTTCATCGTGAGCAAAATGGTCTAGGGCGAGCAAAGTGGCGCGAAGACGAATAGTGTTTTCGTCATCTTTTTGATTAGTGGTGAGACCAATTTCAGTTAGTTTTTTATCAATTAATTCGTAGGTAATCTGGCGAAGTATATTTTCTTCTGTAGATTCGGAATCGGTATAAACGCGAAGGCTGCCAATTAAAACTGAAACTTCGTCCCAAACCGAAGCATAATTTTCGTCTTTGAATTCTAGAGCCAGTGGCACTAAAGAAGCTGGGGATTGTATACCGGCTTGAGTAACTAGGTTGCGGTCAATTAGCAAACGAAGCTTTTCTTCTAAGCCGAGTTTATCAAATTTTTCAAGACGAGCATTAAATTCATCTTCTGACAAATTTAAAATATAATGTCCGGACATATCCTCGCGGATTTCTGGCAAAGGCCAATCGGATTTAATCATTTTGCCATCAAGTAGGAATCGTTTTTGGGAATACTTTTTAAAATCATCGCCTTCATTGGTGACAACTGGATAGCCTGGCTTATCAATAAAAGCGTGCATTAATTTCTTTGGATCAAAATCTGCATAGGGTTTTAGCGAATTCCACAAATCATCGCCGACAGTGTTTTGATACTTATATTTCTTAAAGTAATCGGTTAAACCTTTGGTAAAGTTTTTCCAGCCCATGAGACGAATCAGCATCAACATGAGCCTGGCGCCTTTAGCATAAACGATTGCAGCGTCAAACAAAGTAGTGATTTCGGCAGGACTGTGGACTTCTTGATGTACGGATTGAACACCTTCGTGAGCATCGCGTAATAATGCTACATGACAGTCACCGATAAAGAACTCTTCAAAGATTTTGTATTCTGGGTGAATATGGTCTACCGCGTAATATTCCATAACACTAGCAAACGATTCGTTAAGCCACAAATCATCCCACCACTGCATTGTGACTAAATCGCCAAACCATTGGTGTGAGAGTTCGTGCGTGACAGTGAGCGCAATATCTTTTTTGGCACCCAAAGTGGCGTCTTTTGTCGCAAGTAGTCTAGCTTCGCGATAAGTCACCAGGCCCCAGTTTTCCATAGCACCGGCTTCAAAATCTGGAATAGCAACTTGGTCTAACTTTTTTAATGGGTAAGGTTCTTTAAAGTTATCATCATAAAACTCTAAGCTTCTAGCGGCAATTTCATTAGCAAAATCTACCGAATTTATATCCTGATTCAGTGTACAATATGTTGTAATTTTTACACCATGAGAATTGGTGATGGTTTTACCATGGAACTTGCCAATTACCCATGCGAGCAGATAAGTGCTCATTCTGGGAGTCGGCTCAAATGCTGTAGTAATAAAACCAGAGTCAGTATCTTCTTTCTTGGCCACTGGAGTATTTGCTAAAATGATATCGTCCGAATCAGATGGTATGGTAATAATAAGTTCAAAGACAGCTTTGGCAGCCGGTTCGTCAATACATGGGAAAGCCTGTCTTGCATAATGGCTTTCAAACTGAGTAGTCACAATGGTTTCGGTTTCGCCATTATGTTCGTAAGTAGAAAGATATGCTCCCTCCATGTTTTCATTTAATGTGCCATTATAATGAATTGTAATTTCGGCTTCGCCTAAAGGAGCTTTGGAAACTATTAATGATTCCCCGTTATTTTTGAATTTATATTCTTTTTCGTTGATCAATACTTTTTCGGTGTTTAGGGCTACAGCATGGAACTTAATGGTTTCATTTAAAACTTCTCCGGTAACTGTTACCGTTCCAGAAATTGTTTTCTTATTTTTATTTATATTTAAATCTAAGACATATTTTTCTGGTCTAAAATAGTCGTAAAATCTCTCCACACCTACCTCCTTTAGTTATTTATATAGTTTGACTGAATCTGGCAATTTGGTTGATTTTAATAATGGTTGAAGTTCAGCTTCTTCAAGAGTTTCGTGGGCGAGAAGTTCTTCAGCTAGTTTATCAAGTGCAGATTTATTAGCTTTTAAGACTTCTTCGGCGCGCTTAGCAGCTTCGTCTGAGAGCTTTTTAATCTCGGCGTCAATTTGTTCGGCGGTTTTTTCGGAATAAGGTTTGCCAGTGGTGATAGTATAATAGCCGGTGGCTTCTGATGGGAAGACGAGATTACGAAGACCATCGCCCATACCTTCTTCTACAATCATAGATTTGGCAAGTTCGGCTACGTTTTTAAGATCGGAAGAAGCGCCGGTAGTGATAGCATCTTTGCCAAAAATGAGTTTTTCGGCAACTCGGCCACCCATAGCGCGAGCTAAAATATCTTTTAATTCATAAATGTTCTTGTAGCTACGATCTTCTGGCGGTAGGAACCAAGTGACACCACCAGTTTGACCACGTGGAATAATGGTAACTTTGTGCACCGGATCAGAATCTGGCAAAACGTGGCCTACGATAGCGTGACCAGCTTCGTGATAGGCAGTGATTTTGCGTTCTTTATCATTCATGACTTTGGATTTTCGTTCTGGGCCGATAGCTACACGTTCAAAGGCTTCGGTTAAATCTTTGTTAGAAATAGCTTTATGTCCTTCGCGAGCAGCGGTAATAGCGGCCTCGTTAGCGATGTTAGCTAGATCGGCACCGGATGAGCCAGCGGTTTTCTTAGCAAGAGCTTCTAAATCTACATCTTCTTCTACTGGTTTGCCTTTGAAATGAACTTTTAAGATTTCTAGGCGGTCTTTGCGTTCTGGTAAAGTGACATTAACGTGGCGGTCAAAACGACCAGGGCGAAGCAAGGCTTTGTCTAACATATCTACACGGTTAGTGGCAGCCATTACAATCACGCCAGAATCATTATCAAACCCATCCATTTCTACTAGAATTTGGTTAAGAGTTTGCTCGTCTTCACGACCGGCACCGCCACGGGCATCACGTTTGTGTGCAACGGCGTCAATTTCATCAATAAAGATAATGGAAGGAGCGTTTTTCTTGGCCCTACTAAATAAATCGCGTACACGAGAAGCACCCACGCCTACAAACATTTCGGCAAATTCAGAACCGGAAATTGAGAAGAATGGAACGTTAGCTTCGCCGGCCACGGCGCGAGCCATCAAAGTTTTACCAGTGCCTGGATCACCAGCGAGCAAAACGCCGCGAGGGATTTTGGCGCCGAGTTTTTCGTATTTTTTAGGACTTTTAAGAAAATCTACGATTTCAGTTAAATCTTGTTTGGCGGATTCGTTACCAGCTACGTCTTTAAAGGTGACTTTCTTTTTGTCTGGACCGTAGAGCCTGGCGCGCGATTTGCCAAATGACATTGATTGATTATTGGCGGCGCTAGCTTGGCGCATCATCCAAGCAAAGAAAATAACAATGGCGATAATTGGCACTACGGTCAAAGCAATATCTAACAAAATACCACCTACATCAACTTCGTCTAAATATTCAATGGTGGGATAAGTTTCTTGACATTTAGTGAGTTCTTCGCCCTCTAAATCATCGCAATAATTCTTTAAACCTTGATCATAGAGAGTACCGGAGCCGTCTTTACGGGAAGATTCGGTAGGTTGGTCTTTACCTTTTAAAGTAATGTCTAAATAATTGCCGGAAACTGTGATTTTGGCAATGTCGCCTTCTGGGTCGTTGGCGCGCTGAATAACTTCAGAAATTGGCACCTCGGTTTTAGTAGTGCTATTTTGATTAAAATTATTTATTAATAAATAAACAAAACATATAACAATAAGAGCAAATATGATACTCCTAAATGTATTTGATTTATTATTGGCGCCACTGGGGCGACCCTTAGTCTTGTTAGACATGCCTTCTGCCACTTTTTTATCTCCTTAACAATAATATTTTAGCATAAATATTGATAATTGTGATATAATAATAGTAGCGTCAGGGTGTGGCGCAGTTGGTAGCGCGCGACTTTTGGGAAGTCGAGGTCGCTGGTTCGAGCCCAGTCACCCTGACCATTTTTGTGCTATAATAGCCCCACGGGGGTTGGCGCAGTGGTAGCGCGCACGTCTGGGGGGCGTGAGGTCGCCAGTTCGATCCTGGTACCCCCGACCAGATAATATTCAGGGTGTAGCGCAGTTGGTAGCGCGCAGCGTTCGGGACGCTGAGGTCGCGGGTTCAAGTCCCGCCACCCTGACCATTTTTTATTCGTATATTGGTAAATCTTCTGGAAATGGATCAAAACCTTCTGAATTAAAATCAGTAAAACCGTCACCATCTTCGTTTTTAAAACCGGCAGAGCCGTAAGGGTTATATCCGATTTCCATTAGGAATCGCGACGGCATATTGTAACTACGGCTACCAAATGAAAATCTAGAAGCAGCGTAAGTTAAAAACAGTCTCCTCATAGCGCGAGTCATACCTACATAAGCAAGTCGGCGCTCTTCTTCAAGGCCAGATTCTTCTTCGGATGAACGGGCGCTCGGGAACAGGCCTTCTTCCATGCCAACGATAAAGACAACTGGAAATTCTAGGCCCTTAGTAGCATGCAAGGTCATTAAAGTAACAGAATTTTTAACTGATTTTTCGTCGGCGCTAGACATTAGAGTCGCATCGGCAAGAAATTCTTCTAAATTATTATAAATACTGGCATTTCCGGCTAAAACTTCTAGGTTTCGCATACGCTCTTCGCTGCTAGGCGTACCATCGTCAGTTAAAGATTTAAAATCAAAATATGAAACGATTCTCTCAGTAATTTCACCGGGGTTTTCTGTAATGTCGGTTTTTTTAATAAAATTAACTAATCTCAAAAAACCATTTTTGGCTTTGGCAGCTGAAAGTACGTCTGGTAAATCTGGATTAATAAGTGGGGCGGAATCATTAATGTTGTCCATAGCGTCTAAGATTTTGCCAAGCGAAACTTCGCCAATGCCAGACAAAACATTTTTAATCACTCGTTCTAAACTGACCTTGTCGTGTTGGTTTACTAAAAGTTTCAAAATTGCTAACACATCCTTGACTTCTCTGCGGTCGTAGAACCTGACACCGCCGACAATCTTATATGGGATTTGATGATTGATGAACGCTTTTTCAAAACTATAGGATTGAGCGTTGGTGCGGTACAAAACAGCAAAATCAGAATAATCCGGATAGTCATGTTTCATGTTCAAAATTTTAAGCGCGACGTAGTTAGCCTCGGCGTCTTCATCGCTAAGCGATTGAATATCTACGGGTTCGCCTGGTTCTGCTTCGGTAAATAAAGTTTTGTCGGTGCGAGTTTTATTTTCGCTGATAACTTTTTGTGAAGCAGAAAGAATGTTGCCGGTTGAACGATAGTTTTGTTCCAGTTTTATTACTTTGGCGCCTGGAAAGTCGCGTTCAAAGTTTAAAATATTGGTAAAATCGGCTCCACGCCAAGAATAAATTGATTGCCAGTCATCGCCCACCACACAAATATTGCGATCTTCATTAACTAAAGATTTAACAATATGATATTGTACAATATTAGTATCTTGATATTCATCAATTAAAATATGCTCAAACTTTTGTTGCCATTTTTTTCTCACTTCGGGATGATTTTGAAATAGTTCTAATTCTTTTAACAACAAATCATCAAAATCTAGCGCACCAGATTTTTGCTTTTCCCTTTCGTAACGTTCAAATATTCTGGCGATACGTTGTTGATTGGGATAAAAAACTGTGGCGGCATATTCTTCTGGACCGTTGCCCTTGTTTTTTTCACTAGAAATAATAGATTGGACGGATTTAGGTTTTAAACTTTTGTTGTCGCTAAGTTTTAATTCTTTCATAATACGGCGAATCAAAGATATTTGGTCGTCGGTGTCGTAGATTACGAAATTTTTATCAATACCAGCGGCGTTTGCTTCTTGGCGCAAAATTTTTACTGCGATACCATGAAATGTGCCCATATATGGCATAAAACTTCGTGGTGGTTCGTCCGTAGTATCACTATTTAATAGTTTCCAAAGACGGTCGCGCATTTCATTGGCAGCTTTATTGGTGAAAGTTACCGCAAGAATATGAGACGGCTGTACGCCGTGTGCAATCAAGTTAGCAATGCGATGAGTTAAGGTTTTAGTTTTACCAGAACCGGCACCCGCCAAAATCAGAAGCGGACCGGTCAGGGTTTCTACTGCCTCTTTTTGTTGTGGATTCAAACCTTTTAGAATTGGGTTCATGTTTTAAATACCGGTAAGCGGTACGATATCGGCGCCGAGATGACGAAGACGAGCAGCGAAATCTTGATAACCGCGGTTAATTGGATAAATATTGCGAAGAATAGAAGTGCCGGGGGCGGCAAGCATACCAATTAAAACTACTACAGCGGGACGCAAAGCCTGAGGGGCTACGAGTTCAGCTGGACGCCAGTTGGTGGGACCCTCAATATAAACTCGGTGTGCATCTAGGAGCTCAACTTTAACATTTAGATTGGCAAGTTCGGTAGTATAAACGGCACGGTTTTCAAACACCCAGTCATGGATTAAAGTACGCCCTTTTGCCACGGCGGCAATAACTGAGAAAAATGGAAGGTTATCAATATTTAATCCTGGGAAAGGCATAGGATGAATCTTATCTACTGGTGCAACTAAATCAGATTTTTTAATAGTTAGATCCACTAAACGCGTACGATTGTTGGCTGATAAATACTCAGCAGATTTTTCAAATTCGGCGTTCATGTTTTTGAGAACTTCTAATTCAATTTCTAGAAATTCAATTGGTGCGCGAGTAATGGTGATTTCTGAATGAGTAACCAGCGCGGCAGCGATGAAGCTCATTGCTTCAATCGGATCTTCAGAAATACTATAGTCTACATCATCGTTGACTTTGGCGCGACCATGCACTATGAGGCGAGTAGTGCCAATGCCTTCAATTTTAACACCGAGTTTTTCCAGGAAGAAACAAACATCTTGTACCATGTAGTTTGGCGAGGCGCCAACAATGGTGGTCTTGCCCGGATTTAGAGCAGCAGCCATTAAGACGTTTTCGGTAACAGTATCGCCACGTTCAGCCAAAACAATGTAGCGGCTAGATTTGTCGTGTAAAACTTTTTGATCTACTTGAACTTCATAAAAACCACTATTACATTCGGCATCAACTTGAAGGCCAAAGGACTCCAAAGCTTTAAGGTGTGGCTCTACGGTACGAGTACCGAGTGAACAACCGCCGGCATAGGGCAGACGAAATTCTTTAAATTTGTGTAGAAGTGGGCCTAAAAACATGATAATAGAACGAGTTTTACGGGCGGCTTCAATATCAAGATTTTCTAATTTCAATTCGCGTGGTGATATAATTTCTAGGTCACGATGACGATTTTGCCAGTGGCATTTTACGCCGATGGATTCTAAAACTTCAATAATACGAAATACTTCTTCTATACGAGCCACACGATGAAGGATGGTTTTGCCTTCGTTTAGTAGTGCTGCGCAGAGTAAACCAACGGCAGCGTTTTTTGATGTATTGATGGTAATTTCACCGGCAAGTTCTCGGCCACCTCGGATGCGAAAGCTTTGCGAAACAGTATCATTTATAGAGAGGATTTGGGTGCCAAAAGCCTCTGAAAGTTTTTTAACCATTTCTAGAGAAATATTTTGCCCGCCCTTTTCTATGCGGTGAATGGCAGACTGGCTAGAGCCAACTTTTTCGGCTAATTCACCCTGAGTCCAACCTTTCTCGGTGCGCATATGCTCAATTGTTTCACCGATCACCTGTTGATAAGTCTTTGGAGTTTTCATGAAAAATATTATATCACGTGATGCATAAATGTAAAGAATTATTTGTGCTATAATAATAATATGAAAACGATAAATGAAACCGATATTAAAAACAAAGTTGTGTTGGTACGAGTTGATTACAATGTGCCAATGGATGGTGGTAAAATTACCGAAAATTTAAGAATTCGCGCGAGTATTCCTACTTTAGAATTGCTACGTGAAAAAGGCGCTAAAAAAATAATTCTGATTTCACACCTAGGTAGGCCAGAAGGTAGAGATGAGAAATTATCATTAAAACCTGTGGCCGAAGAACTTAAAAAATTAATTAGTGGCGCCTATTTTGTAAATGAAGTAAGTGGCGAAAAAGTCGAATCGGCAGTAAAGGCCTTGAAAGACGGTGAAATTTTGCTACTTGAAAACCTACGTTTCTTTGATGGTGAAGAAGGAAACTCTGATGAATTTATTAAAAATATCATTGATGCGACTGGAGCCGAAATATTTATACAAGATGGTTTTGCTGTATTACATCGCGCGCACGCTTCAACCGATGCAGTAAAAAACTTTTTGCCGGTTTATGCAGGTCTTTTGGTAGAAAAAGAAGTAAAAAACTTGGAAAAGATTTTGAAAAACCCAGCCGGGCCGGTACTTTTGATTATTGGTGGTGCAAAAGTTGAAGATAAAGAACCTTTAATTGAAAAGTTTTTAGACAAAGCTGACCAAATTGCTGTGGGGGGCAAAATTGCTGCGGATGGTTATAAAGCGAGTAATAAGAAAATATATGTAGCTGAGGATTTTGATGAGAATGCTAAAGGCGACAAATTAGACATTGGGCCGGTTTCTACTACAAAATTTGCTGGTTTTATCACGGACGCTAAAACTATTATTTGGAATGGGCTTTTAGGCTATGCCGAAGATCCGGCTTATGCCACGGCTTCAACAATTGTGGCAGAGATGATGGGCGAAAAACCAGATGCCGAAACAATTATTTGTGGTGGCGACACGACTGGTTTTGTTGAAAACTTAATGAAAGAACATGAAAACTTAAACTATTCCCTAGTTTCTACTGGTGGTGGCGCAGCACTAGAATTCTTACTTGGCAAAGAATTACCTGGAATTAAAGCTATACGTTCCTAACTTTAATAGTATCAGTACCGGCTTTGTTTTTGTCACCGGAAACAATCACAACTAATAAGTCTTTTAAGCCTTCTTTGGTCTGGAGATAGCCGGAGGCTTTTAATTCTTTGGCGAGATCAAACCCAAAATCTTCGGAGTATGGGCGGCAGAAAGCAGAGTTTGCGTAAATTAGAGCGAGCTGGTTGGCAACCCTTTGGTTTGAGGTGACGGTGACGATTGGGAGGTTCGGACGTTCGGCGGCAATAGCAGTAGCTGTGTCACCAGAAGCGGTTTGACAAATAATTACATCAGCACAAATCTCTTCTGCTAGTCTAGCGGTAGCGTTAGAAATGGCGCCATAGATTCCAAATTCATCGCTAGGCGATTCTTTAATGGGGGCTAGACGCGAATGATTTTGAGTGTATAAAATCACCTTTTTCATTTCTTTGACTGTTTCAAGTGGATACTTGCCGTTGGCGGTTTCGTCTGAAAGCATCACAGCATCGGCACCCTGCAATACGGCAGTAGCAACATCAGAAACTTCGGCACGAGTAGGTTCAGGATTTTCTACCATAGAACTTAGCATTTGTGTAGCTACAATACAAAGCTTGGCATGTTTGCGGCATAAAGCTACTAGTTTTCGCTGAACAATTGGTACAACTTCGGCACCGGCTTCAACTGCCATATCACCACGAGCAACCATGATACCATCAGCAGCTTTAACAATAGCTTCTAAGTTTTGCTCGCTAGAAATAGCTTTTTTGGTTTCAATTTTGGCAATTACTTTAGCCTGCGAACCGTAGGATAATAACAGTTGTTTGAGTTTTAAAATATCATTAACAGACTGCACGAAAGACAAAGAAACATAATCGTAATCGCAATTTGCACCATATTCAATATCCGCGCGGTCTTTTTCGGTTAGAATGTCACCGCCAAAGTCGGTGTCTGGGAGATTGATGCCCTTTTTAGACATGATGAAACCGTCGTTTAAGATTTCGGCCTTTATAGCAGTATCAGAAACTATTTCTGTTATATTGGCTTTAACTTTACCATCAAACATGGAAAGCGGTTCGCCAACTTTAACTTTCTCGGCTAAATTGTATTGTACTGGCACGGTTAAGCCACCATCATGCTCGTATTCTGCAGATTCTAAAATCACCTCGTCGCCTTTTTTCAAATCTAGATGATTGTCTTTTAACATGCCGAGGCGAATTTTGGGACCTTGTAAATCTTGTAAAATTGTGACGCTACGGCCTTTTTTGGCGGCAGCTTCGCGGATCCATTTAATTTGTTGATCGCGTTCTTCATTGGAGCCGTGAGAGCAGTTGAGCCTACAACCATTAACGCCAGCCATGATAATATCTTCTATCATCTCTTTAGTATTTGTAGATGGGCCGATAGTTGCTAGGATTTTAGTGCGTTTAAAAAGTCTGCTCATGCTTATATCTTAACATATTTTAATGCTTATGGTAATATATAAATATGGCAAATAAGAAGAAAAGCAAAACAAGTTATATTTTACCTAGCAAAAAAATCACAAGATCGCGTAAAGGAAAAGCTACAAAAAAAACCGTAGCTAAGCGGAATCTTTCTGGTATTCAAGAATTAATAATTGGCGTGATTGTTGCCGCAATTGTGGTAGTAGCGTTTGCACTTATTTGCGTATTTGTTCTTACGCCAGAAAGAACCATAAAAACTGAGATTGAAAAATTAGCAGCAGATTATTATGAAAGTTCTTTTTATAGTGATGGCGAAGAAACACTGAGTAAGTATAAAGATAGTGGGTTGGCACCAGTGACACTTCGTCAACTTATTTTGCATGATGTTGAAAAGAACTATGAGATCGGCGAGCGGATTAAGAAATATTGCGATGAAAATAGTACGATGATAATCTTTTATCCAGAAGAACCATATAGCAAGACGTCTTTTCGCGCGAAATACACTTATTCTTGCGAATTTTAAGAGAATTTGATATAATACTTTCACGGCCTCGTCGTATAACGGTTAGTACATCGGGTTTTCATCCCGGCAACGCGAGTTCGACTCTCGCCGAGGTCACCAAAAAAGCTCATTAGAGCTTGTTTTTATTTGGGCGGCAAATTGTTATAAATACACATTAACTAGATAATATTTGTTTATTTGCTATGAGTTTCAATATGGAAGAGGGTGAAGAGTATAATCTAAAGAATTTAAATACTATTCTTGATTTTAAAAAATCACACAACCTTCCTAAAGACCAACAAGACATAATTCAAATCGAAAAATTTATGTATAAGTATAGATAAATATAATTATATGATAATTGTATCGTGCTTTCTCCGAGCTCTTTACCTAATAGTATTTATGTTGGCATGGATTTTTTGAACAAAATATGTTATAAAATATTTAGTTAGTACTTTAAAAATAGGGGGTATAATAATGAAGCATTTAGATAGCCGCGAAGAGTTTATGTGTGATGAAGATTTTGCAAATTTCAGAAGCTTAATTCTAAATAATCATAAGAGCACCAAGTTTTATAGGTCAGCTAGCGCAATAAAGAATACTTATGGCCGAGCAACAATTGTTCGAAAACTTATGAAACAATTATCAATTAAGACAATAATTGATTTTTCAAACGTTGAATACCGTTGCATGAGTGATGAGTTTGGTTTTGCACTAACACAAAGAATGCGCGAGATTTTAAAAGAGGATGGGGCATATATTATTCAATGTGATGCTGGGAAGAAAAGGACTGGTTTTGTTTGTATGGTTCTTGAAATGCTTTCTGGGACTAATTATGACGACATCGTTAACGATTATTTAGAGAGTTACAAAAATAACAATGGAATAGATTATATTAAAAACCCAGATTTTATTAAAGAAGTCGAGCAGCAAAAGATCAAGAAAATTATACATTATATTCGTAACACTAATGAAGATCCAAGAACAATTAATTTGGTAGAAGCGGCAAAGGAATACCTTTTGAGATTTGGTATGTCACAAGAGGAAATCCAGATGCTTCAAAAAAAACTATCATAATAGGTCTCAAGTCGAGGCCTTTTTTTTCGCCTTAGATAGGAGATCGGACACATAAGTTGATTTTAGTGCTTTATATTTTTTACGATCAAAACCAGCTTCTGCTGCAAATTCGTGTTTCTTCCTAAAATAATCATTAGCTTTTGTTGGATTGTTTCTTAGATACTCTCGTAAAATAATAAAATCTTTAAATGACTCTTCGTTGACTGGACAAATGTGAATATGATAATCCCCTTCTCCAGTTTCCTCTTGTTTGCTTGCTAGAAATATTCTGTTATCGTGGCTATCGTTACCCTCATAATAACCATTTTTTGTTAAAACCTTACTTATTTTTTCCATATCTTTTCTTCCTGGGACACCAATAAGAATATCAACAATGTTTTTGCCGCCAATCCCAACAGCGCTACTACCAACGTGTTCAATTCTTACAAATGAAGGTAAGAGAGTTGATAAACGTTTTTTTTCTTTTAAAAAACGCTTAATAAGATTCGGTGAATAACTGTTTATACTTATAGACATAACTAAATTATACCATACTTGTAATAACTATATAATTATGATATAATATTGATAGATTTGTTTGTACATTAAAAAGGAGGTTGGGGGTATTGGTTATTAAGATAACGCGGATTGATGAACGAGGTAATGTATATTTTGATACTGAAAGTTTTAAAACGAAATGCTTCGTTCTTGGCGATTCGCTTTTGTTGTGTAATGATGAAAGAACGTTCCATGAAATACCATTTCATAGCGGTTTATATTGCAAAATGTTTGAACCCGTATTAGTTGAAAAGGATGATACTATTTTTTTGGCCATTCGGCATGGTAATGCAGCGAAAAAATATGGTCTTCGCGTAGGACAACAGGTGAAATTGTTATTAAACGTGAAAGGAGGCTTTTGGGAAAAAGAAAATGCATATTCATTCGAAGAAATAATTGATAGAGAACTGTACAAAAATGAAGAAGATTATGCAAACTTCAGGCCTTTGTTTCTTGGTAAAAAAAATTTATACCGGTCGTCTAGCCCGTTTGATAATGCTTATGGTCGTGCTGAATCGGTTTTGTCTTGTATTGAAGAATACAAGATTAAAACAATTATAGATATGGCGGATTCGGAAGCTGAATTAAACAATTTAGTTTGTGTTGCAAATGCTAAAACTCAAGAAGTGGTAAAAAGACAAACTATATTTGCAATAGGTGATGATACTGGGCTTTTTTCGCGAGAATTTGAACAATCCGTGTTATTAGCAATGAGAGCATTGATTGTAGCAGAAACCCCCTGCCTAATTCATTGTAGAGCCGGAAAAAGACGAAGTGGCTTCATTTGCGCTATACTTCAAGCTTTATATGGTATGAGCGCAGAGCAAATAATGGATGATTATATGGTAAGTTATAAAAACAATAATGGTATAACGTATGGCGATAATCCAAAACGCTACGAATATCTTAAGGTAGATACTATTTATAAAATACTTACACATATAAATGGGCCAGAGCTTGAATATTTAGGGCAATCTACAAAAGAGTACTTAAATAAGATTGGTCTAAGCGCTAAAGAAATAGCGTCTTTAGAACTGATAGTACATCAATAAAAAACCTCCGAATAAACCGGAGGTTTTTTTATGGATTAACCATATGCTTTGACATCGAGGAATTCGTTGCTAAACTCACGATACCAAAGAGGGCGATAGTTTTCCCATCGTCTCGGACGCATATCACTTTCGAAAAATACATCCTCGATGATAAGGCGAGCTTTTATATAATATTCCAAACTCCTAGCATCATTGTGCAGTGCTTGAGCCTGCAGATTTGTTTGAATTTGAAATATATTTATAATTGGAAACCGCGTGCAAACACTGAAAAAATAATTAAACTGATTGGCGACAGTGCATAAATCATCGACCCCTACAATATAAGCAAAGGTCGTTTCAATACCATATGATTTCGCGACACTCATTGATACATAAAAATCCTCGAGGTTAAGGTCGGATTTGATTTTCGAAAGATTGCTTTTTCTTTTAGCAAAATTATCAATCGCAAATACAATCGCAGTTTTACCTAATCTCGAAAACTCTCTAAGGGCAGATGCACTCATAAGCTGACAACCAAAATACATTAATTCGCCATGAAAACCATATCCTGTTGCAGCATTATATACATCTTGTAAATGGTGTAAAACTTCTTCTTCGCTCTTAAAGAGCCCAGTAACAACGGCAATTTGGTCAAGACTACTGATTCTTGTGCCAAGTCGTTCTTTTTTGCGGAAAAAATCATCGATATCCTCTATAGTTCGCAGCTCATGTTTATCCTTTATGACGGTATCATCATATAAGCTTTTATCATTGTGAACACAAGCTTTACATCCAGCGCAATTACTTCTGCTACGACTATTGAGGTTAAGTAATTTCTTTCCTCTTTGATACGATGTATCGCAAGTATCAAGAATTGGTTTATCAATAACTCCAATTTGGGAATTATTAAAGTAGACTTTACCGTCTCTTATGTGAAAGTTGGAATCCTCTTCTCCTCTGACTGGTAATGCGAACCAAGACAGATCATTACTATAAAACAAAGTACCATTGAAGCGAGTCCTGAAACCAATTCTAACATCATTATCATCAAGACGAACTCCTGTACGATTAAAATCAATAAGGCCTATTTCCTGAGGAGAAATGCCATATTTTGACGCCAAATCATACCATTCGCCGATGTCAGATGTTATTCTGATGCCATTACTGACGAGAACACTATCAGACATATAATCTCCTCCTTATTAAGGTGCGTAGTTTTTATAATTGAACCTAAGATAATTATATTATAACAGATTTTTGATTTTTTACAATAGGATTATTATTGAAGCTTCAGAAGCCAGAGGGTTTATTTAATTAGTTCCAAAAATTCTTCTTCATTAATCGTGGCGATACCGAGTTTGGCGGCTTTGTCGGTTTTGGATTTGCCTGGTTTTTCGCCAACGATGAGGGCGGTGGTGTTTTTGGTTACAGAAGAAGTAACCGTGGCACCAAGTGCGCGCAACTTATCCTCTGCTTCTTCGCGGCCCATAGAAGATAAAGTACCGGTTACAATATAAGATTTGCCGTCTAATGGCAAGTTGGTGGCTTTTTCTTGCAACGGTGAAACGCCTAATTCTTTTAATTCTTCTAGCAGTTTTAGGTTGTCTTCGTCGCTAAACCATGCCAAAATTGATTCGGCTACTACTACGCCAATATCAGGAATATTTAATAAATCATCCTCAGTAGCATTTACCAGATTATCCAGGGTTTTAAACTTACGAGCTAGACTGGTGGCGGTTTGAGCGCCTACATGGCGGATGCCTAAGGCCGTGATATATTTGGCAAGAGCCGGTGACTTAGAATCGCTGATAGCCGTGATTAAATTGTGGGCAGAGAGTTCGCCAAATCTTTCTAGACTGGCGACATTTTTTTCGTTAAGTTTATATAAATCTGCGATAGATTTTACCATGCCGGCGTCCACTAAAGCTATTACATTTTTTTCGCCGAGGCCTTCAATATTGAGGGCGGGTTTGCTGGCATAGTATTCAATGGCACGTTTTAGAATAAAGTCACTTGATTCGCCTTTTACTCGGTAAACTACTTCGCCGGCTGGGCGTACAAATTCTAGTTCTGGATATTGCTTTTTAAGAGCTTCTTCATAATTAAATGGTTTGGTGTTTTCTGGACGAAGGCTGGTTAAAATTTCTTTAACTTGTGGAATAATATCGCCAGCCTTGTAAATAATTACAGTGTCGCCAATACGCACGTCTAATCTCGCGATTTCGTCTGCATTGTGAAGCGAAGCGTGGCGCACGGTGGTGCCGGCTACAGAAACTGGATCTAAAATTGCCACTGGCGTAGCTGCGCCGGTGCGGCCAATAGAAATCACAATGTCGCGCACCGTTGTGGTAGATTCTTCGGCTGGGAATTTAAAGGCCACAGCGCCGCGCGGAGTTTTGCCAACAATGCCAAGAGAATCATAAACTAAGCGATTATTAATCTTAATTACCATGCCGTCCGTATTAAAGGGCAGAGTTTTTCGGTAATCGTCAAGTTTGGCGATGTATTCAAATAGTTGTGGTTTTTGACTGGCGGCAAAAACTTTGTCTTCGCACGAGGTTTGAAAACCAAGAGTTCGCAAAGTTTCGTAAGCGTCATGCCAAGTAGCAGAATCTGGAGTAACTAAATCATAGGCGATAAATTTGAGCGGACGAGAAGCAGCGATTTTTGGATCTAACTGTCTAATGGAGCCGGCGGCTAAATTGCGCGGATTGGCAAATTCGGGTTCGCCCTTTTTTAGCTGTTTTTTATTTAGCTCTTCAAAATCCTTTTTAAAAATCACAATTTCACCGCGAATCTCGGCTTCACTAACATTGATTTTAAGTGGGATGTTTTCAATAGTTTTAACATTTAGCGTAACATCTTCACCAACTAGGCCGTCACCACGGGTTACGGCTTGCACAAAAATACCATCGCGATATTTTAGCGAGCAGGCGAGACCATCCATTTTAATATCCGTGAAGAATTCCGCAATTTTACCACCTGGGATGAGTTTTTCGTTGCGAGTAATCCAATCTTCTATTTCTTCGCGCGAGAAGACATCGGCTAAACTAATCATGCGTTTTTCGTGACGAACTTTGGTAAATTTATCTAAGGGTTTGCCGGCTACGCGCTGTGTAGGGGAATCTGGTGTGATTAATTCTGGAAATTCTGCTTCAAGCAAAGATAACTCATGTTTTAAAGAATCGGCGGCGGATTCGCTCATAATTGACTCATCAAGAACATGATAATGATAGCGATAATCATTAATGAGTTCGCGTAGTTTCGCAATTCTTTTTTCAGCTTCACTTTTTGTCATAACCTAACATCCATCTATAATATAAGTATAAATACGCTGACGAATAAATACAAGTTATTGACGACATAATAATGAAGCAAATCTGTATAAATGGAATGCTAGCGGCCCACTCGTAAGATTTCATCCACAAATCAAAGAGGATAAGTGGCAACATAATTACCACCCAAAGAATAATTATAAGAAAAATAAGTGCAACTAAACGAATAATAAACTTCATGCGGCGGCCCATCATCAATTCGGAGGCAGTGCGAAGCGCTGGTAATGGATAAAGCCCTGGCGCCGTTACTGCCACAAAGGCGATTAGCGAACTTGATAATAAATATCCGGAAATAATAATCATTAATGCGGCAAATACAAAGAATAATAAAGCGTAAAATGGAGTAGTTAAGAATTCGGTTTTAACTGCCGCTGAGTAAGCAATGATTAAAAGAAAAATTGGAATACATTGAATTAGCGCCACCACAAAAACCACAAAAGACGATATTAAAGGCGTCATGGCATTATACAGGCCGTCACGAAGTTTGACTTTGTGGCCGGCAAAGATTTGTCTAAGTAAATAAATCATAACTAGCCAAATGATTAAAAAGATAATCACGCCAAAAACGGTAGCTGCTTCGCTAGAACCACCAGATAAACCGCTGGTAGTTAATGTAGTAATAAAAAGCAGGCCGGCTTTAGGCATGGTGCCAAGGTCGCTACTAACTATTTGCTGAGTATATTCTGAATTAGTGATACCGACAAAAAGAATGTTTAAAACTACCACTAGAATAAGAAATGGTAAAAATAATTTCCAGTTTTTAAATAAAATTTTGAAAGTGGCGAAGATGTGATACATCACACCAGGAGCATCGGATTCCCTAATGTAATCTTCACGGTAAGATCGTTTGAGGGTTTTATGCGGACTTTTTTTTGCCGCCTTTTTAGAAGTTGCTTTTGCCATGTTCTAGTCTCTCAATGCGTTTTTCAATCGGTGGGTGGGAACTTAAGAGATTACTGAAAAAGCCTTTACGTAAGGGGTTGTTAATATACATAGCTTCGGTGGCAATGTTTTGACTTTTCATGGGTTGCGAATGAGATTGCAGTTTTTTAAGTGCGGAAATCATCCCTTCTGGGTATCTAGTGATATTAACCGCAGAGGCATCAGCAAGATATTCACGCTGGCGCGATACGGCCATTTGGGCGATGCTGGCCACAATAGGCGACAAAATCGCAGCGATGATTATTAATACATATCCTACGGGGCTGCCTTCGTTGTCGCGGCGACGGCTGCCGTAAAACATCATCCTGAAAGCTAAATCAGAAATCAAACCCACTACGCAAACTAGGCCAAACACGATCATGGAGACGCGGATGTCGTAGTTTTTAACGTGAGACATTTCGTGCGCCATCACGGCGGTAAGTTCTTTGTCGTCCATAACATCAATGAGGCCAGTGGTAGCCGCTACGGCAGCGTGAGCAGGGTCACGGCCAGTAGCGAAGGCGTTAGGTGCTTGATCTTCTACGATATAGACTTTTGGCATAGGCAGGCCGGTGGTGATAGAAAGATTTTCTACCACATTATAAAAGCGCGGGTTGTCTTTTTTGGTGATTTCCTTGGCGCCAGTCATAGCTATAGCAAGTGAGCCGGCAGCAAAATACTGGATCACCGCATAGACTATCGCAACAATGGTAGTCCATACGGCAATCCAAGGATTGTTATAAACCCAAGCAAATATCCCGGCAATTATGCCAATCAAAACCACAAAACCAATAATAATATATATGGTTCGGCGTTTGTTTTCGGCAATTTGCTTGTACATTTTTAGAATTTAACTTCAGGAGCTTTTTCAATCTTAGCTTTTTCGCTTTCAGCAACTTCAAAATAATCACGAGTTTTGAAGTGGCCAACGAAATTATTGATAATGTTAACTGGGAAAGTTTTAATACGAGTATTCAAATCTTTAGCACCAGCATTGTAAAATCTGCGGGAAGCTTGAATTTTGTCTTCAACATCTTGAAGCTGAGTTTGAAGTTGCTGGAAGTTTTCGTTAGCTTTGAGCTCTGGGTAAGCTTCAGCAATAGCAAAAATGCGACCAAGAGCAGTTTGCATTTCTTGTTCAGCTTCGGCAGCTTGCTTGACGGTTTTGGCGCCCATCGCAGCAGTGCGAGCTTCGGTGACCATTTGGAAGGTTTCTTTTTCGTGCTTGGCATAGCCTTTAACGGTCTCTAACACATTTGGAATTAAATCAGCACGGTATTTGAGCTGGACTGTGATATCCGACCAAGCTTCATTTACGCGCTCATCTAACTTAACTAGGCCGTTATAGATGCCGCCAATGAACATAGCAATAAGAACAATTATTACTATGATTACAATTATTACAATTAACCATGTAGGCATTTTGTTCTCCTTATTTTATGTATCAATTATAGCATAAAAACAAAAATAATGTTCTATAACGTGATGACCGTTTAAAAAAACATAATAGTTTTAACATAATAATCATTAGATGATATAATACAAGTAACAACTTAAACAAAACGTAATGAAGTCAGATTTTCTAACATTAGTTTGGATGATATGTGTTGCCTTGGCGATACTGTTGGCAATTTGGTTAATAATTGTTTGTTTAAGAAAATATTCTAATTGGCGAATATCAAAAAATAGTAAACAATACTTCCGACAGAATAAAGAAATATGTGAAAAGATAAAGAAAGAAGGTGATGTATTATTAAAAAATCACTCATCATATTTAGATAATATAAACCATTTTAATTTAAATAGGATTGTTAGATGTTCTAATTCGGTCGTATCAGGTTCCAGCCAGGATCCAATTAAATATATATTGAAATATTCTGATATAGATAATAGTTTAAAGGATGCCGAAAAGTTGGAGTTTGTTTCTAAATATATAGTTGACTACAAGTCATTTTTAGCAGACATAGATGATGCTAGTGATGTAATAAAGAAAGAATTGCCACTTTTTTATAAAATATTTACTGATAAGAAAAAATTACCTTATATTGTATGTGAATTAAACTATGAACTAAGCAACATCAAAAAACCATTCTTGTATTTTTTGTATATTAGCCCTGGTGGAAAATCAAGAAATGTTAATAAAATAATAATAAACGAGGAAGTAATTGGTGCTCTTGTGTATGAAATTAGTAAAACTATTAGCAAGAAGGGCCATTCAAAGCGCCAAAGAAGCATAATGACAAATG
Organism: Candidatus Saccharimonadota bacterium; assembly: GCA_017533605.1. Lineage (GTDB taxonomy): Bacteria > Patescibacteriota > Saccharimonadia > Saccharimonadales > Saccharimonadaceae > Nanosyncoccus. Next base: position 163,379 of record JAFWKF010000001.1, read on the forward strand.
ACCTAAGAGAAGCAATCAAAAAAAGAGATAATTACACGTGTTGTAAATGCGGTAATAGTGTATATAACGAACCAAATCTTTTGTTAGAAGTGGATCATATTATCCCAGTTTCTAAAGGTGGAAAAACTGAGGCATCTAATCTTCAGACATTATGTTGGCGCTGTAATAGAATAAAAAGTGATAAATCTAATTAAAAAACAAAATGGTGCGAGCGAAGAGACTCTAACTCTCGACCTCTTCCTTGGCAAGGAAGCGCTCTAAACAACTGAGCTACGCTCGCATGGGTATATTATATCACAGCTATTGCGTTTTTTGCAAAAATCATGTACAATTCTAAGCGTAATAACTATAAAACACAAACATGGAAATCGCTCTGCAAATCTTGGTACTGGTAATCGGTTTTATTTTCTTGATTAAAGGTGCCGACTGGTTGGTTTCTGGTGCTTCTAGTGTGGCATCTAATTTTAAGGTGTCTAAACTACTAATTGGACTCACTATTGTGGCATTTGGTACCGGTGCACCGGAGCTCGCTGTTTCCTTTTCGTCGCTTATAAACGGCAATACAGATATTCTACTCGGTAACGTAATTGGTAGTAATATCGTAAATATTTTACTGCTAATTGGCATAGCTGCGGTAATTCGCCCGATTAAAGTGCAGAAAGATACGGTTTCTAAAGAATTACCACTTTTGCTTTTAATCTCTACTGCGCTAATTGTTTTAATTCTGGATACGACTTTGTCTGGAGCGCTAGAAAATGTCTTTTCAAGAAGCGACGCTATCATCTGTTTGTTATTATTCTGTATTTTCCTGTATTATCTTGTTGCATTACTACGTAAAAATAAAAGAGAGGCAAAGAAAGTTGAAAAGCCAAAGTATAAACTGGGGAAATCATTCTTGCTCGTAGTTATTGGTTTGGCCGGCGTGGTAGCTGGTAGCCAACTTGTGGTAAGCTCAGCTTCGTTTATTGCTTCAGCAATTGGCGTTTCGGAAAGAATTATAGCACTAACCGTGGTGGCGTTTGGTACATCGCTTCCTGAGTTGGTCACAACTATAACAGCAGCACGTAGAGGTGAAAGTGATCTTCTAGTTGGTAACATTGTTGGTAGTAATATATTTAATATTTGTATCGTTCTTGCTCTGCCAATTGCAATTTCGGGATCTATCTCGCCAGAAAATTTTGAAACAATAGATTTAGTGATGCTAATGGTAGCAACGGCAATTATATGTTTAATAGCGCGGCGCAACCACGATATTAATCGCATAGAAGGGTTATTAATGCTCGCTATTTTTGCAATTTATTATGGCTATATAATATACGGAGCTCTGGCATGAATTGGCTAATTCTGATGGCAATTAACGTGGTTTCGGATTCCACGAGGATTTTTATTGATAATTATGTGACCGACTATTATTTCAAAGGTAAAGAATCGGTTTCTTCAAAAATATTTTATGGATATGCTGGGTTATTCTTTGCACTTCTTATTGGAGTGATTTTTGGCGTTAATTTTAGCAATGCAACTGTTTCTACGATTATGCTTTTAATCTTAGCTGGGTTTATTAGTGGTATTGCTGGTATTCCGTATTATCGTGCCTTGGAACTTGAAGACTCTACTAGTATTGGCATCTTTTTACAATTTGCGCCAGTTTTATACTTGATTATGGGTTGGTTTTTGTTAGGTGAAAAGTTTTCGCCATTACAACTTGTTTCTTTTGTTCTGATTCTAGTAGCACCACTTGTGATTGTTTTTACAGCACGTAAAAGAAGTCGTCATCTAAAGGTGAAAGCCATAATGTATGCACTTTTGTACGTAATAGCATATGTGGTGAGTGCATTAATATTTGTTTTAGAGGGACTAAACGGACTGGATATAATTAGTGCTTTAGTATTAGTTCAGATTGGTAAAGGTTTAGGAAATCTAGCGGCTGGTTACGGTAGGGTAAGGTGGCGCAAGAGGTTTTATACCGTACTTAGAAAAACAAAGTTTAGAGTTATTCACCCGATGTTTTTAAATTCAATAATTGGCATCGTGGCGGACTTTTGTTATCGTTATGCTTTAATAATTGCGCCGTCAGTAGCGCTAGCTTCGGCGGTTTCCGATACGGCCGAACCAATTTTTATTTTCTTTACCGGGATAATTTTGACTTTGATTTCGCCAAAAGTAGGTAGAGAAAAATTAAACAAAAAAGCAATTCTCGCACATATGTTCGCTACTATCTTAGTGGTAGCAGGCGTGGTTTTGATGCAAATCACTTAATTTATGATAAAATAATTACAGGCGGTGCTTTGGCGGAGTGGTTACGCAGCGGTCTGCAAAACCGCGTACACCGGTTCAATTCCGGTAGGCACCTCCATTTTTTATAGCTTAATAATTGGTTCTTTGGTTTTGGCGAGTTCGCCGGCTTTCTTAATTAGGGCTGCTACCTTATCGTGATCGGCTTTCTGTTTTTCTTCATTAAAAGCGGCTTGTTGTCTTTTTAAATCACCTAAGAAACCAGTTCCCTTAGCTGCATTCCAGAAGATTCTTTCGCATGGTACGTTTTTATAGTGCCAGGGCTTGTTAAATAAATTAAAATGCACTAGTTTAGTATTCTTAGGTAAATCTTTAACTGGTTCGGCATTCCACTTGGGGTCTAGATGCAGGATTTGCCCTTTTAAGATGACATTCAGATAATCTTGGTCTGGAGCTACGAGGTCCGCATCGTAGGTTTTGATTAGATCAATCATAGTGGAAAGGTAGCGCATTTTGCGCATTTTTTTAAGATCCATGACTTGTACGCCGGAATTAACGTATTCTGTATGTGGAACACCTACAGCATTATCTACATAATCACGGAACTCCGGGATAACTGTGACTTTAGGATCTACCATTGCAGCTAGGGCATTGTCACCGAGGTCGGTGTCAAATAACTCGCCAATATCGTCACGTAAAATCACATCACTGTCAATATAAACTGCCTTTTTATAGAGCGGAAACATCAGCGGGATAAAGGCGCGATAGTAGTACACGGCACTAGAAAAGAAATCTCCAGCTCCCTTTTGACGACGGGTACAATAGGCTACAATTGCTTTTAAATATAAGCTGCGTGTCATTTTTTTAAACTGCAGGGCGACATTTTTAGTGACCAAACTTCTGAGCCGCCAACGATTGACTAGATTTAAGCCATCGTGTAAGATAATAACTTTATAATATCGGTCGGGATTTACATGCTGAGTAAGCGAGTGAATAGCTGCGGCGGCGTAAGGCGCGTAGGCGCTATTAATGGTCAAAAAAATCGGTACAACTTTAACATGTTTTTTTATCGGATTACCCGTGTCAAATATACTCATATTATTTCTTTATATACTTAAAATATTCGTAAGTGTTTTTCTTACTATATTTTACCATAGAATCGTAAGCTTTTTTGGCTAAAATCTCTTGGTTCTCTTCGGCAGATTTGGATTTTTCGGGATAAAATGGACCATCTACGAAAATATCCATACGGGGTAAATCGCCTTTTTTGTTTTTGGTACGTTTGTGGTAAGTGGTAGTCATGGTAAAGATTGGTAAATCGTTCCGGACGGCATATTTGAAAGATTTCCCACCAGCAGGAAATGTACGGATTTTGGTACTGTAAGGCCAAACGTGAGCTTCGGGATAGATTACCAAGGCGTTTTTCTGACGCAAGCGTTTATCTACAGCTTCATTCATAGCCTTTTTTTCGGCATCATTAGTGCCAAGTGGGATGCCGCCAATCATTGGCAAATATTTACCAATGCCAGGAATTTTAAGATTGACTGGGCTGATAATGGTAAATATTCTGCGATCCGCAGCGAGGGCTGGACCAAACACATCGTGAAACGGGTTGGTGTGGTTGGCATAAATCACATAACCTTTGCCTTTGGCCTTTTTTAGTTTTTCGCGGCCATAAAACTTAGCTTGCCAATAATGCCTTTCGTACCACTGGCCAAAAATCCAGAACAAACGGAACAAAATGGAAGAATAAAGACGCACGAATGGGTTTTTAGGAATATATTCGTAGCCTTCTGGCAAAAGTACTTTTTGTTTCTTTTCCTGCTCCTCGGTTTTGATTGGGTCGTCTTCTTCGGATGTGTAATAAAAAACTCGTTCTTCTGCCGGAATGTCTTTTTGGAATAATTCTGCTTTAGCCATTATAAATTATCCTTTAGTTTATTATATTCATCAAATATATCATCATACTCGGTTATTTTCAAAATGTTATGTATTTTATCAATCTCGTAAGGTTTAATTTTTTGAACATGGAAATACGGCCAAAACTTAAAATTATTAGAAAAATGATGTAAAACAGTATCGGCTTTTGGCCTTTCGGCCTGTTCGTTAAATTTGCGTGGCATAAGCTTGCGGTTTTTGATACATTTGTTTAATGCAGCTTGGTCGGCAAGCATCATCCAGCGCTCGGTGCATTTTTTAACTGCACGTTCAAACATTTTAGTTTTGATACATTCTGGCATGTTAAATAGCATCACGCCGGAATTCATATAATCTTGTTTTAGCCCGTGATAATGGTAAAAATGTTTACCGTAAATGTCGCAAATGCCGGCGGCCTCAATACCATTTAAGTTGGTGTTATAAAAATCTTGAATATCCTTGCGACAAACAATATCGTAATCTAGATATAATATACGGTCTAGTTTGGCGAGCTCTGGGACTTTGTCGGCATAAAGACGGAGCATAGAACAAGGTGTAAAATAAGAACCCATGTTTTTTTGTGGCAAATTTTTGGTAAAGACTTTAGTGGCGTCAATTAACTTAACTGAGTTTTTAGGGTTATATTTCTTGACCAATTCATTTAAAAACTTAGCGGTGGAAGACTTAAATGGTTTTACGCTTTCAAAAGTAATGGTCATAATATAAATATTATATTCGGCGGATTTGTCGCCGCGCATGAGGAGCGACAGAATAGAGATTAAAACCCCTTTTGAAATTCCCTCGTCACCACAGTATAAAATATTCATAACTATATTATATCAAATCTCTCATCGTCTAGGTTTGGTTCAATGATGCGCTGGCTTTTTAGCTTAGAAATTCTGGCGGTTCTTTTGATGGCGCCGGCATGACCAGACAGTGCAGCATATGGCGCAAACTGAGCGGCGCGCATTTCTTTTGGCATGCGGGGATGGTTTTTGGGCTCATAGTGTGGGTGATTAATGATTTCGGAATATTTCATGCTTTGTGGCCTCCGATTTGCGCATTACGCTCCCTGCCGGTGGCACCTTCTTCAAAATTGATACCTTTTAAAATGGCGTTTCTGCCATAACGTTTTTTAATTGCAAGAATAGCTTCGTTTTGACGCTTTTCTTTTTTGGAATCCTTAGTATTTTCGGTGGTACTGAAAAGATCTAATTGTCTTAAACTGTTTTCAAAATCTTTTTCTCTGACTATATGATTGACGTTGATTGTAATTCTCCGTATAAATAAATCTGGATTAACTATATTGTCAAATAATTCGGTGACGGCGTGGGAAATCTCGCTAGTTAGCGAACTAGGCTTCTTAAGATTATAAGTTCCGTGAGCATGCCTAGGTACTAGCCTGCCGTAAAAATCTGGCTTAGCTTCACCGGTGTAGCCGGCCATGCTGGTTTTGTCATAGCCAATAGTTAAAACTACTTGGTCTGTAACTAGGCCTTTGCTTAATAATGACAGGCCAATTTCTTCCGCCATTTCGGTTGCTACGACGCGAGCTTTTTTAAAACTATATGGTTCTTTTAAAACCTGGCCGGATGAAAAAGAATGGGTTTTGGGCTGGCAAGCTTTGATGTCTTTGATTTCGCATGGTTCCCAACCCCAAGCGTGATCAATTAATAACTCGGCGTTTATGCCAAACATTTTATATAAATAATCTTCGTCATATTCGGAACAAAGCGCAATGTCGCCCATGGTGTATAATCCAGCGTGATTTAATCTTTTGGCGTAGCCTTTGCCTACGCGCCAAAAATCCGTGAGCGGTTGATGGTCCCATAGCTTTTGACGATAGCTCATTTCGTCTAGCTCGGCAATTCGCACACCGTCTTGGTCTGGCTCTTCGTGCTTAGCAACAATATCCATGGCAACCTTGGCAAGATATAAATTAGTACCGATGCCGACTGTGGCAGTAATGCCAGTTTCTTTTAATACGTCTTTAATAATTCTGGTTGCAAGTTCGCGAGCGGTTAGATGATATGCTTTTAAATACGGCGTAGCATCAATAAAAACTTCATCAATTGAATAAACATGAATATCTTCTTCGGCGATGTATTTAAGATATATATTATATATACGCGTACTGTAGCTAATATAGAAAGCCATGCGGGGCTTGGCAATAATGAAATCTTTGGCTTTTTGTTTAACTTCAAATAATCTAGCGCGGCCCGGAATGCCAAGTTGTTTTAAAGTAGGAGAAACAGCAAGACAAATAGTTTTGTCGGTACGTGACTGATCTGCCACGACGAGCTTGGCTTTTAATGGATCTAACCCTCTTTCTACGCACTCCACTGAAGCATAGAAGGATTTTAGATCGATGGCGATGTAGGATTTTGTCATATAAAATGGTGCTCGGAGCGGGAATCGAACCCGCACGGATTTCTCCATTCGATTTTAAGTCGAACGCGTATACCAGTTCCGCCATCCGAGCACTGTTTAATTATACCATATTTTAGGCAAAACTGATAATAGACCAAACGAGCCAATATAAAACTACTACAATAATTGCTGAGAGAGCCGACCAAAAAGTGGAGCTAAATTTGCGACCTTTTCGGACTTTGTTTGTTATTTCGCCAGCGATAGTAATTATTGCCATAAGCACGGCGAGCCCCATACAAATAAAGCCAATGCCAGATGGAATCCCCGAGATAATGATACTAGCTAAACCTAAGTTGGCCGTAGCGCTAACTATGCCCCCAACATAACCAATAATACTTAGCACCACGCCGCAAACTGCCAGGATGATGGATCTATTTCCCATCTTCTCAGCATGAGCCAAAATGACATTGGAATCGCTGGACCAGCCTTTGACTTTGGTATCAGGTGCGTCAAGAAAGGCGAGGTTTGATTTATCTGGTTTTGACTCGGCTAAAGCTTTGGCGGCTTTAGCCTTTTCGGCTTCGATTCGTTTTGATTTCGCCCACTCGGCTTCGGTTTCTGCGTCTGCCATTTTTAATCCAAATACTTTATAGCCGCCTCGGTTGCTACGGCGCCATCCGCGGCTGCAGTTACTAGCTGGCGCACGCCTTTAGTTCTACAATCCCCTGCCACAAAGACTCCCGGACAAGAAGTAATACAATCTTCGCCGGCAATGATATAACCTTTTTCGTCTAAATCAACGATTTCTTTAAAGGCCTTGGTGGCCGGTACATGACCAATTGCTACAAAGACCGCTTTGGCATCTTCTGGAATGGGGTCATCGTGATGAATTTGATAAACTTTTGAAGCGATGTTTTCTAGATAGCTTATTTCATGCTTGGCGGTGTTGCCGCTACCCACGACTACTACGGGCTGGTCTTGATAGAGCGCGCCGTCACAAGTGGCGCAATAAGAAATTGCGCGTTTTCCTGCATCTTTAGTCTGCTTTTCACTTAGTTTACGAGGTTCGGCACCGACTGCGATGATTACAGATTTTGTAGTAAATTCATTGTCGTGAGTTTTAACTGTGAAGTTTTTTTCGGAGTTTTTCTCCACGCTCAAAACTTCATCATACTCTGTTTTGATGCCTAGTTTTGCAACTTGCTGGTGGATTTTTTCTGACAAATCGGCACCAGAAATCGTGGCTTCTCCTGGCCAGTTTTCTACGCCTATGGCATTAACAATCTGGCCGCCGGGGATTTTTGATTCTATAATTAATACATTTTTGCCAGCCCTTTTGGCATAAATAGCCGAGGTGAGGCCTGCGATGCCAGCGCCGATAATAATAATGTCATAATCCATAGTTTTATTATACCTTATTAATCACCGGAATAACAATTGGCGTGTGACCAGTGGCGTCAAACAAAATGTGAGTAATGTCTTCTTTGATTTCTTCTTTTAAGACTTTCATTTCTGGGTCGGTAGAAATAGATTTGTCGGTTTTTTGACGTAAGTAGTGGCGAATTTTGCCAATTAATTCTTCAGAATTATCTAGGTAAACAAATGCGCGCGAAACAATGTCTGGAGTTTTCATGAGGTGACCGGTCTTTTTATTTAAAGTTAGAATCACTACGAAAATACCTTCACGCGAAATATGAATACGATCTTTTACTACTGCTTCATGCACTGGTTGGTCGGCATCATCATAAAGTTTGTTGCCAACATAGATACGGCCAGCTTTGCGGATAGTCTTGTTTTTGGTGAGTTCTACTACATCGCCATCGTCGGCAATTAAAATACGGTCGTGTGGAATACCAATCACATTTTCGGCCATTTCGGCGTTGTGCTGTAGCATATAAAACTCACCGTGATATGGCAGATAGTTGGTAGGATGAAGTCTAGTGACAAAATCTACATGATCCTCATAATATGCGTGGCCGGATAAGTGAAGCGGACCGATATTAGTGAGGTGAGTTTTACCGTTTTGAATAACTTGCGCTCCCTCACGGAGCAGGCCATCTACAGTTGATACGACGTGTGGTTCGTTGCCTGGAATTGGGTTAGAAGAAAACACGATAGTATCAGTGGATTTGATTTTGATATATTTGTGCGCGCCGGTAACCATGCGACTTAATACTGCATTTAGCTCGCCCTGCGAGCCAGTACAAACAATACAAACTTTTTCGTCTGGCAACTTAACAATGTCTTCCATTTTAACGATGGTGTCTTTTGGCACTTTAATAGATTTGGCGCGAAGAGCAACTTCTAGGTTATTAATCATAGAAAAACCAGAGAAGGCGACTTTGCGGCCGCGAGCAGCAGCTTCTTTCAAAATTAATTCAATTCTTTGAATTTGAGATGAAAAACAAGAAATAATGACGCGTCCGTTAGCATAGTGGTCCATAACGCGACCTAGGTTTTCGCCAACATCATATTCTGAATGTGGATGTCTGCCCGGTGAATCTATATTGGTAGACTCATTGATCATTAAATCTATACCTTCTTTTTTAACAATTTCATCAATGCGCTCGTAATCTGTCTGAATACCCATGGGCTTTTCTTCGTGGCGCCAGTCGCCGGAAAGGTAGATTACACCATTTGGCGTGCGGACTACGATGGCGGCGTTACCTGGGATTGAATGTAAAGTATGGATAAACTCTACAGAGAAGTGTTCGCCGACTTTGATGATTTCGTGTTTGAACGGATCTACTACTTGGTAGTTCATCTCTGGGATATCTTCTAGTTCGCTAAGCTGTTTTTTAATCATGCCGATAGTAAAATCTGTAGCATAAATTGGCACTAGCGGGCCGAATTTTGGTAAAAGATGGCGACAGGCCCCGATGTGATCTAGATGAGCGTGAGTAAAACAAATAGCTTTGACTTTAGAAATGTTATCCTCTAAGTATTTAATATCTGGAATTAGATAATTGACGCCTGGATAATCTTCGCCGGCAAACAACACGCCCATATCCACGACAATCATTTCGGACTTATATTCGATGATAGTCATGTTTTTGCCGATACCAAATTCACCAACACCGCCGATAGGGATAATTCTGACCGAGTCTGGGTCTGGACGCATTTGTTTGAGCTTGGCGTTGGTGATTTGCTCGCCATTGTAACCGTTGTAGCGCGATTTATCTACTGGAATCCCAATAATATGCTGAGTAGCCTGAGCATTGACGTCTTGGGAAAGCATCCTTTGATGGTGCATCATGTCGCCTTTTTTAGCAGAAACAGATAAATTAACTTTTCTTTGCTCGGCCTCTAATTTAGCTTGAGATTTAGCAGTAGTTTTCGCATTTTTTTTGGCTTTGGTGGTTTTAGAAGCTACTTTTTCAGCGTCTTTGCCACCCGGTTTAAAGTTTGAATTAAAATTGCGATTTTGTGCCTCTTCAAATTGCTTTTTGATGTCTGGCAGTCTTTCTGCTCTTGACTTTAAAAGCTTGGCACGCCTTTCTTCCTCTTTTAGATTCATAATTTCCTTTTTTGTTACAAGTAATAAACAGTACCTCTATTATAGCAAATTTCTTGACTGTTGGCAAGTTTTTTGCTACAATAGGGGTATACAGATTTAACCGACTCTTGAGATAGAGGCGGTTTTTTAGTTAGAAAGGAGTAAAAATGGAAAATCTAGACTTAAAACAAATGTCCGCAATGGTTGATATTATTGCTGAAGAAAAAGGTTTGCCAAAAGAAACCGTTTTAAATGTAATTGAACAGGCAATTGCTGCCGCTTGGCGCAAAGATAACGGTGACCGCGATATGAACGTACGTGCAGTTTTAAATACTAAAACTGGCGAAGCCGATGTTTTTGTTTCCCGTGAAGTGATTGAGGATGAAGTTGGCTACAACCCATCAACTGAAATCCCTCTAAAAGAAGCTGGCAAAGGCAAAAAACTAGGTGACATTGTAGAAGAAAAACACAAAGTTACTTCGTTTGGACGGGTTGCAGCTATGACCGCAAAGCAGGTAGTAGTACAAAGACTACGTGAAGCTGAAAACGATGCGGTTTTGACCGCCTTTGAAGACAAGGTTGGCACAATTGTGACCGGTACGGTCTCTAGAGTAGAATCTAAACTAATCCGCGTAGATCTAGGCCGTGCAACTGGTATCATGCCCAGAAGTGAACAAATTGACGGCGAGCATTATTCAGTTGGTAGCCGTATTAAAGTTTATATTAAAAATATTGAACGTGGTGATCGTGGCGCACAACTAATCTTGTCACGTGGTTCGGCCGAATTTATTGAATGTCTCTTCCGCCAAGAAGTACCAGAACTAGATAACGGAACCGTGGAAATTCGTGGAATTGCCCGCGAAGCTGGTCGCCGTACTAAAATTGCCGTCATGTCTACCGTACCTGGCATTGATCCAGTAGGGACTTTCGTAGGTGGTCGTGGTATTCGCGTGCAAGCTGTAATGAACGAAATCGGTGAGCGTGAAAAAATAGATGTAATTACTTGGAGTGATAATCCTTCCGAATACATCCGTGAGGCTCTCAGCCCAGCCGAAATCAACAAAGTTGAGATCGATGGCAAAAAGGCCAAAGTAATCGTTTCGCCAGAACAGCAATCTATTGCAATTGGCAAGCAAGGACAAAATGTACGCCTAGCTTCTAAGCTAACTGGGTTTGAAATTGATATTGAACTTCAGGCTGCTGCGAAAAAGAAGAAAAAACAAAACGTTGAAGATTCTCTTCTTAGCGCAATTGAAGAAACTGCCGAAGAAGAATAAAAAACTATATGCAAGAAAAAACCACTCCTTTCGGAGTGGTTTTTTATAATTTGGCACCTTCCTAGTTTCCCGCTATGCAGTATAATCGGCGCTACTGGGCTTGACTTCTGTGTTCGGAATGGGAACAGGTATTTCCCCAGCGCTATGGGCACCAAACTAAGCCCCCGCTTTATTGATGTCCATTAGGTGCAAAGATTTTAAAGAGTTCGCGGTGTAATTAAACACCGGTTGCTAGCTAAGTCCAAAACATAAAAAGGCGATGGACCTATTAGTACGCTTCGGCTCCATACCTTGCGGTACTTCCACCTTGCGCCTATCAACCTAATCATCTATTAGGAGTCTCCTAGGGAATTCTTATCTTGGAGTGGGCTTCGCGCTTAATATGCTTTCAGCGCTTATCTCTTCCGAACATAGCTACCCGGCGATGCAGTAGGTGACCACAACCGGTACACTAGAGATTCGTCCATCTCGGTCC
>JAFWKF010000003.1 GCA_017533605.1 Candidatus Saccharimonadota bacterium
AGATTCAATTTCAACGTCATCACTATTTAGCATGCTCGTCGATTCGTTTGTGGCAATCGATAAAGAATACCCAGTATAGTTGTTTGTTGTGATGCTGATAGTGTTATTACTGGATTTGCCGAAGGTTCCACCAGGTGAAGGCGTGATCGAATACTCTAGAAGATTATCGCTCACTGTCATCGTGAGGTTACTTTGCACGGTGGCACCATAAACAGAATTCTGCAAGCAAAAAACACATACCATACTCAGTACAGACGAAACGAACCAAAATAGCGTTTTTCTTTTAAACAATTTTTCCTCCCGCAGTTATTTTTTGTTACCTCTCTCTACATTGCACATTTTTATTATATATTTATTATATTAAAAACACAAGTGCTTTAAGTGTATTTTTTTGTGAGTTTTGCACCGAAAATTGACAGAATAACATAAGTGTGATATAATGGTAGTATATGTCTAAAATTCTTGTTAACGTAAAAACTGGATCATCTCAAGAAAAAATCATCAAAACTTGCGATAATGATGAATTTATTGTATATCTTCGTGCTAAGCCGCATGATGGCGAAGCCAACAAAATTTTAATAAAAATGCTTGCAAAATATTTTAATGTTGCAAAAACTAACATCAAAATTACTCATGGCTTAAAATCACATAGAAAAACTATAGAATTCTAGTCTTTGGCTTTCATGATTGGGAATGGTACGGCTTCGCGACCAGGTACTCCTTCTAGGAGCCAGAAGTTGCGCTCAGAATTACCCCAACCGCAGGCTGGTGGCATACCATATTCAAGCATTTCCACAAAGTCCATATCTAACATCTGGGCTTCTTCGTCGCCGGCATCGCGTGCGGCTTGTTGCTCTTTGAAGCGTTCAAGTTGGTCCAGCGGATCATTTAACTCAGAGAAGCCATTCCCCATTTCGGTACCAGCAATAATTGGATGAAATCTTTCTGTTACCAATGGGTTTTCGGCTGATTTTTTAGCTAGTGGCGATAATGATAAAGGTTCTTCAATTAGCCAATATGGACCAGCAGAAGTCTTACGTATTAATTTCCAAACGTGGTCAATTAAATGCGGAGTGCTCATGTCGTAGTTAGTTTCTACGCCATTTTCTTTTAAGATTCTAATTAGTTGTTCACGATCTGGGTTAAATACGTCTACGTCGTATTTTTCTTTTAGCAAATCTGAATATTTGATGCGCGGCCACTCGCAATCTAAATCAATTTCAAATCCGTTAACATTGAACTTCAAAGTTCCCCAGGTCTCTTTAGCGACATACTTAATCATTTCTTCATAGAGTTTCATGCCATCTTCGTAATCTTCATATGCGGCGTAGGATTCAAAAGCGATGTGTTCTGGTAAATGTTCGTCATCAACGCCTTCGTTTCTAAAACGTGGGCCGATGTCGTAAACTTTTTCGAAGCCACCGCCGAGCAAACGCTTGAGTGGCAGCTCGTGAGAAATGCGTAAATAAAAATCTTCATCTAGTGCGTTCATGTGGGTTACAAATGGGTTGGCGTCAGCACCGCCAGTAGTGTGTTCTAGAACTGGAATATTGATTTCAATGAAACCATGTGCGTTCATAAAGTCGCGAGTTGCTTGCCAGAATCGCGAGCGGCGCACTAATCTTTCGCGAACTTCGGGATTTACGTTCATATCAACGTAACGGCGGCGGTAGCGCTCTTCCATGTTGGTGAATTTTTCTGGTAATGGACGAAGTGATTTTGTAAGTAGTTTAACGTAATTCGTAAAAATCGAAATTTCGCCAGTTTGGGTTTTGTCAACTTTGCCGGTAGCTTCAATAAAATCGCCAACGTCTAGAAGTCTCATTTCTTTAGCGCCAAATAAACCATTTGGAGTTTCGGCGTCTTCAGCTTTCATAAAGATTTGAATTTCACCAAAATAGTCACGAATCTTAATAAAAACTAATTTACCAAATGAACGAATAGCCACGATGCGTCCAGCTACGGTGACTTCTTGATTTTGTTTTTCATCAAAATGATCGATTATTTCTGATATTTTGGTGTTGCGTCTCGATTCTGCTGGATAAGGGTCAATGCCCTTATCGCGGATTTCGTTTAGTTTTCTTAATCTTTCGTTTCTATAATCTTCAAGTAACATAAGTATATTATATCATGTTACTGAATATCGGCAATCTTAACCTTTTTACCGTTGAATTCAAAAGCATCGCCGACTCTGTGACCGAAGAGTGCTTGACCGATTGGTGATTCGTTAGAGATTTTACCTTCCAAAGGATTAGCTTCGGTGGGGCCGACAATCGTGTATTCAACTTTTCTTTTGTCCATTTCAAAAATTACCGTGGCACCTAGTACGACCTTATCCTTTTTGCCACTACGAATGATTTTGGCATTCTTTAAAATATCCTGAATTTCTAAAATGCGGCCTTCAGCAATTTTTTGTTCGTTTCTGGCGGCACTGTATTCTTCGTTCTCTGATAAATCACCAAAAGCCCTTGCCGTAGCAATTTTTTCTGCAATTACTGGGCGGTTTTTGATAAGTTCGGCTAACTCATTTTCTAAATCTTTTTTGCCTTCGGCGGTCAAATTAACAGTTTTCTTAATCATAATAATAATTCCATTTAAGTCCTGAATAAGTTTATTGAAAATCTGATAAAAAGTCAAGAGTTTTTGCGATAATTATTGATTGCTTCTTTAAGAGCGTCGTGGCCCAAAATAGAACAATGAAATTTGTGTCTCGGGAGATTGCCGAGAAAATCATCGATGTCTTTAGCGGAAATTTTCAAAGCATCATCTAGGGTTTTACCTTTGGCGAGTTCAGATAAGGCCGAGGTAGAGGCAATGGCCGAGGCGCAACCGTAAGTTTTCCAACGTAAATCTTCAATTTTGCCGTTTTTTACTTTAATAAACATTTTCATTTGATCGCCGCAAATGGGATTACCCACAATGCCGACCGCATCACATTTAAATTTTTTTTCATCGCCCATTAAAAAATTGCGTGGGTGCAAAAAATGGTCTTTGACTGTTTCTGAATAAACCCAATCTTCACCTTCGTTCATAGCTTTATTGTACTGATTTTTTGCAAGCGGTCAATAATGCCTGGTAAAACCGTCATTACTTTATCTATATCGGAGGCAGTATTTGAAAGTCCAAAAGAAAAACGAATAGAAGAGTGGGCGATTTCGGCATCGCCGGTTTTAGCTAGTAAAACGTGGGATGGCTTAATGTCGCCACTAGCACAAGCTGAGCCGGTAGAAACAATAATTCCTTCGGCATCTAAATAAAGTTGAATTGATTCGCCTTCTGCGGCTTTAAAGGAAGCATTTAAAATGTTGGGTAATGATTTGCCACGCGTGATATCAGTGTTCAAGCTACTGCCTGGGATTTCTTTTAAAATTCTTTTTGCTAAATTGTCTCGGAGCTTGCGAACTTCTTGGTCATATTTTTGCCAAGTTTTTTCGCATTTAATATATTCCAGTGCGGCCTTAAAGCCAATGATCCCGACAGTATTATATGTGCCGCCACGGCGTTTGTTTTCTTGATTGCCGCCAATGATTAGTGGTTTAAAAGGTGCACCTTTTTTAACATATAAAGCTGCTACGCCAACTGGGCCGCCAATTTTGTGGGCCGAGAAAGTAGCATAGTCTAAATTTAGAGCCTTTACATCAATTGGAATTTTGCCGAGAGCTTGGGTTAAATCGGAATGTAAAAATCCGTCTTTTTTGTTTGGTAGTTTTATTATTTCGCCAATTTCATTATTTACTAGCATGTATGAATATAATTTTGGTGTTTTTTTGCCTTTATAAATTTTAGATGCTTCAAAGACTGAATGATGCTCTAAATCCGAAGTTTCAATTTGGTGACCTTCAAAAGTACGGATGACAGTATTATTTGATTCGCTGGCGCTGGATGTAAAAATGATTTCTTCTGGTTTTGCGTTAATAATTTCGGCGAGCAAGGCGCGGCATTCTTCAATTTGGTTTTTGGCAAGATGGCCGGGTGTATGGAGTGCAGAAGCATTAGCAAAAAATTGCTTTTCGGCCGCATGCATAGCCTTAATAACTTCTGGTAAAAGTGGCGTAGTAGCAGCGTGATCTAAATAAACCATTACTTCCCCGCTAATGTTTGCGCGAGGTTTTCTAAAGTAATCATAGCGGTTTCACCAGTAGCTCTAGAAACTAATTCAGCAGAGTCTTCAGATAAAGTTTTGTCGGAAATGACAATACGGTACGGAATACCCATTAGTTCAGCATCGGCAAATTTTTCGCCAATGCGACTGTCGCGGTCATCGTAAATAATTTGGTCTTGGTGTTGGCTATAAATTTCATCGGCTTTTTTAGTGCCTTCATCGCCAATACCTACTAAATAATATTTAAACGGAGCTACGGATTCTGGCCAGATTAGACCTTTTTCATCGGCAAACTTTTCCGTGATCACGCCCATGAGCCTTGAAACACCAATACCATAACAGCCCATATAAACAGTTTTAGCATTGTTGTCTTCGTCAATGAATTTGAGGCCAAGTGGTTCGGAGTATTTGAATTTTAACTTAAAGATATTGCCAACTTCGGCGCCAGTAGTTTCGGCAAAATCTGCTTTATCCACATTAAACTCGGCCAAAACTTCATCATTAAAGACTTCTTTGTTAAAGACTAGGGATTTATCATTATTGTGATAAATAGTGTCTTCTCCGACTGGTATTAAAGTCTGAAATTCGTGTGAATATTTAGAAAAAATCCCCCCGGAAGCGAAAGTTTCGTAAGTGCAGTCGCCAATACCGAGGCGATCAAAAATTCGGTTGTAGGCCTTCTCAACCTCTGCGTAAAACTTGTCTAAATCTTCTTCTGAGTCATGAAAACTATACAAATCTTTCATTAAGAATTCGCGGCCTCTTAAAATACCGGATTTGGCACGCAATTCATTACGGAATTTGGTTTGGAATTGATAAACTGAAAGCGGTAAATCTTTGTAGCTAGAAATGTAAGTTCTAAGCATGTTAGTAATAGGTTCTTCGTGAGTAGGGGCGAGGCCAAGAACGCCGCCGGAATTAAGCTCAGTTTTAAACCAAATATCTACTTCGGAGTCTGCAAAACGACCAGTTTTTTCCCATGGTTCGGGATTTTGGAGGGCGGTCATGGAAATTTCTTCGCAACCGAGTTTGTTTAATTCTTCGCGAATGATGGATTTGATATTTTCAATAACGCGGAGCCCTAATGGTAAATAGTCGTACACGCCGGCCATTTCTTTGTGGATAAAGCCAGCGCGCACTAGAAGTGCGCCGTTTTTGGCGGTTTCGTCTTTAGGAGCTTCACGCAGAGTTTTAATAAAAGATTTTGATAGTCTCATGATAAGTAAATTATATCACAGGATCAGCTAATACCTAAAACATAAAGCAAATAAAACGCCAAGCCGTTTTTGAGCATGTGTAAAATAATACCGGAATAAATTGTGCCGGTAATTTCACGAAGACCACATAAAACGATAGAAAGAGCAAAAACATTGACTCCTACGTTCCATTGAAAATGAACGATACCAAAAACTACCGATACTATTAGAATAGAAACAATCATCGGGCATTTGGTACGGATTTTACCATAAAGCCAGCCGCGGAAAATAATTTCTTCCATTATTGGAGCTATTACGACTAAAATGAAGAACGCAATGACGCGCTCTGCGCCAGATAGGTAGGTGCTAAAACCAACATTCTGGACTTGTTCGGCATCAAACCAAGGAAAGAGACTAAATAGCCAAGTCAAAATGGAGGCTATTAATAAATAAACTATAAATCCGATGGGCGCAAGGCCAATATCAGACCAAGTGGGGAGACCTTTAAGCCCCAGCAAATTGCGATCTGATTTTTGTGATTTTTTAATAATGGCAGGCGGGATAAAAATAATTAAAAGAAGTGCTACTAAATAAGAAAGGGCGGAATAAACGGCGGTCCAGACTGGTTGTGATAAAGTATCAACTCCTAGTATAAGGGCCATTAAATAACCTATTACTAGTTGTGAAGCAACTATAGAAGCTATCACCCATATTAGTAAACAAAAAATCCATAGAGCAATTTTGCAGTGGTTTTTCGGAGTTTTGCTGCGCGCTTTAATTTCCATTATTTCACCAACCTTACGATGTCTAAGATTGTGACAATAAAGATGATGGCAAGAAGCACCATAAATGCACGAGAGACGATTTTTTCTTCGGTTTCTTTAGTGAGTTTTTTCTTGCGGAGGCGGTAAATAGCAATTAAGAGCCAACGCCCGCCATCAAGGGCTGGAATTGGTAGAACGTTCATGCAGGCTAGTGAAACTGAAATAAGTGCAGCGAGAAAAGCTAGGTTAGTAGGGCCAGCAGCTGTAAAAGCTGGGAATAGTTGGCCAATAATACCAACTGGGCCGGAAACGGAGTCGCCAACTGCCGAAATGGCGGCCTGCCCGCTTTCGCGGACTTCGGCGTTGGGGCTAAATTGGCTGGCGATGCCGGAAACTAAATTACCAAGCATAATACCAACACCTTTAAAGGTTTCGCCAGTTAGTTGCAAGGTCAAGCCAGCACCAACAATTGGAGCTGACCAAGTAGAGCGGCGAATGGTTTGGGTACTAGACATGGTGACACCAAGTAAATATTCGCTGTCAGCTTCATTTAAAGTGACGGTGGTTTCGTAAACTTCAGTGTTATCGCATTCTTTTTCTGGTTCTTCGCACTCTGCGCTTCTTTGCATGGTATAGGTAACTTCTTCGCCGGCATGGTTGGAATTATAATCTATGATATCGCTGGCATATTCATAAGTGTTACCATCTACCATAACTATATAATCCCCTTCTAAGATACCAGCTTGGTCGGCTGGGGAGTTTTCGGCTACAGAAGTGACTTTCACGATTCCGCCTTCGGCGTAGGTATCCCCGCCGACCGTAAACTGATTATCTAGAAACACAGGCATACCAGTCCAAGCTAGGATAGTAAAGATCACAAAAGCTACCAGCCAGTTCATAATCACGCCAGCAAAGAGGATTTTAGTTTTAGCCCAGAAACTGGTGGCGCCAAAAGTACCTTTTCTAGTATCGGCGTCGGATTCGCCGTCCATCTGACAGAAGCCACCGATTGGGAGCCAGTTTATACTAAAAATTAATCCATCTTGGGGTTTTTTCCAATCTTTGCGTGGTAGGCGTTGCCATTTTTTGGTTTTTGGATTCTTAACCCAGGCAATGGCGCGAGGCGGGAAACAAATACCAAATTCTAAAACTTTAACACCATTACGCCTTGCAGCAATAAAATGCCCAAATTCGTGAGCGGTCACTAATAGCATTAAGACTAAAAGTCCTACAATAACGCCGACAAAAATATCCATAAGCTTATTATACCACTATTTACCGAATCTACGGTTGCGTTTTTCGTATTCTTTTAAGATTATTTTAATGTCTTCGGCGGTCATTTCAGGGAAATATTTTTTGATAAACATAAATTCGGCATAGGCAGAGCGCCAAAGCATGAAACCAGAAATGCGTTCTTCGCCGCTGGTGCGAACTACCATGTCAAGATCAGGTACTTCGGGATGGTACAAGTGCTTGCGGATGGTTTCGGGCGTGATTTTACCTTCTGCTTCTAGAGCAATATTAGCGGCATCGGCGATTTCTTGTTCGCCTCCGTAATTAAAGCAGAAACAAACTGTGGTGCCGGTACAATCGACAGTGATGGCTTCAGCTTTTTCGCCAAGTGAAGTGAGAGTGGGATTGACTTTGCCGCGCGTGCCTAAAATCAATAGGCGAATATTGTTTTTAGCCATTTTTTCGGCCATTTTGATGATTTTGGTTTCGGCCATTTTCATGATGTAACTAACTTCAGCTTTTTCACGGCCCCAGTTTTCGGTGCTAAAAACGTAAAAAGTAATGTATGGTATCTCGGCTTTAGCAGCGGCCGCGACTAAAGTCTCGATAGTTTTTAAGCCGTGGCGGTGACCTTCAATTTTGGGTAGGCCGTTTTCTTTGGCCCACCTGCGGTTGCCATCGGCAATAATTCCTAAATGGTTAATCATAATTTCCTTTTGTTATATTTTCATGATGTCGTCAGACTTATTTTTGAATTCTTTGTCAATTTTTTCATTGAATTCTTTGGTGAGTTCGTCAATTTCCTTTTCGGCGCGCTTTTTGACGTCTTCGCCCATTTCGCTGGCGATTTTGATGGCTTTTCTGGCGTCTTCACGGATGTTGCGAAGAGCGACTTTGGCTTCTTCAACTTTGGCAGAGGCGTTTTTAACAATTTCTTTGCGGCGCTCTTCAGTTAAGGTTGGGATTGGTACTCTAATAATACGACCGTCATCGGCTGGGTTTAGCCCTAATGATTGGTCGTTACGAATAGCTTCGGAGATTGATTTAATATTGGTAGGGTCAAAAGGTGTAATAACGAGTAAAGTAGCATCAGCGGCGGTAACGTTGGCGACTTGGTTTAGTGGCACAAATTGGCCAAAAGCCTCAACTTTAATACCGGCAAGCATATCTGGATGAGCACGTCCGGTGCGAACCTTTTTCATTTCGGTATTAAAACGCTCGACCACGCTTTCCATTTTTTTGCGGTCTTCTTTAGTGTCAAACATATTCACTCCTTAATTATGAAATAATTATATCATAGGAAGCGACCAAAATAACACCTTTTGGGACACACTCAAGGCCGTTCGGCTAAGCTTACGGTCCCAAAAGGTGTTATTTTTGGTTGCTTGATATATTATTTTTCAATCTTGTCGTTAGCTTTGGCGGTTTTTTTCTGAGACTCTTTGGCAGCTTTTTTAGCTTTGTTCTCCAGGGCTTCTTTAAGCTTTTTAGCTTTCTCAGCGCGAGCTTTAAAGCGATCAACGCGACCTTCGGTATCAATAATCTTCTCTTCGCCAGTAAAGAATGGATGGCTTTTAGAAGAAATCTGGATTTTTACCAATGGGTATTCGTTGCCATCTTCCCACTTGATAGTTTCTTCGCTTTTAGCGGTAGACTTAGTGAGAAATGAAAAATTCGCAGCCTCGTCTAAAAAGACCACAGCACGATAATCTTTAGGATGTAACTCTTTTTTACTCATAGTTCTTGTCATTATATCAGAAAAAAAGAAAAATGTAAAGAAAAAGGCGGATAAATCCGCCTGTGGGTTAAAGGATTTCATCGATATCATCAATTATTTTATCGATAAAATTCCTTTTTAACGCGTCTTCTGGGAGCATGTAGTATTCCGTAGGTGAGAGGTCATCATATTCCTTCTCTTCGAGATTGGAGTGGCGCAGAATGATACGCTTTACGACTTCTCTTTCAAACTTTTTATCAAAATCTACCCTGTTCCAGACTTTGTTAGTGGAACCTCCCACGATAGATGTTCCATCATGCATCAGAAATGTCATATAGGGGAAAGAAAAACGTTTGTGTTCTACGATACCGATAATAAAAGCCATAGAGCTCCACTCGCCGATATTAATGGTGTAAACGGGGGTTTTGCTTTTTTCAATGACCGATACTAATGAAAAACCTTCTGTGACTTCTCCGCCGGGCGAATTAATAAAAAGTTTAATAGGCTTGCGGTCCTTAGGGTCCAAAGTTTTGTCCATCTCGTTATATTTTAAAATGTTTTCAACTATTTTCCCAATTACGGATGATTCCAGCATTGGCTCGCCACCATAGTTATCAACCGAGAGAATGGTTCCGTTAAGAAACAACCTTCTTTCGCCGAAATCAATTAAGCGTTTAAATTCGCCCAGTTCACTACTAACCTGAAGATTAGTGTTTCCTAGCAGGATTTCTGAAAGTAAATCTTTTCCTACGTTCATTTCATCACCTCCTTAAAGTGCAATATACAGAATATCTAGGGGTATTTTATATGATAGTCTTGATTTTTTCAAGCATATGTGCCATAATGGTAGTATATATTAATTTAATGAAACGGTTTAGGGAGGTTTCCTGTTTTGATGTCCCTAAGCGTAAGAGAAAGGAAATCATATATGGCAGTAAATGTCGATATGAAGGCTCTGCTAGAAAGTGGTGCTCATTTTGGGCACAAAACTAGCCGTTGGCACCCTAAAATGGCGCCATACATACATAGCAAGCGCCAAGGCGCACATATTATTAACTTAGAAAAGACCGTCGCAGGTTTAGAAGCTGCTTTGCCGAAAGTCACTGAAATCGTAAAAGGCGGTAAAAAAGTCTTGTTTGTTGGCACCAAGAAACAGATGAAGGAGATTGTAAAAGAATCTGCCGAATCTGTAGAAATGCCATACGTAACAGTACGGTGGATTGGCGGTACGCTTACTAACGTTGATACTGTTAATCGTCAAATTAAAAAATTAAAAGATTTAGAACGTCGTATGAACTCTGGCGAACTTGAAAATCGTTATTCTAAGCTTGAAGTACAGAGATTTCAAGAAGAGATTGATGATTTGAATGAACGTTATGGTGGCATTAAAGACATGACTGAACAGCCAGCTGCAGTTATTGTGATGGACGCCCATGAAGATAAGAATGCAATTAAAGAAGCAAATAATCTTAAAATCCCAGTCTTTGCAGTGGTAGATACAAATGTAGATCCAACTACGATTGACTATGTAATCCCGGGCAATGATGATTCAATTAAAGCTACAAAATTAATCCTTGACTATTTTGTTGAGGCAATAAAAGAAGGTAAAAAATAGGAGGCAAAAATGGCAGATACTAAAGTATCAATTGAAGATATCAAAAAATTAAAAGAGCTTTCCGGCGCTGGGCTTACCGATGCAAAGCAGGCCTTAGTAGAAGCTAAAGGCGATTTTGATAAAGCTCTAGAAGCAATGCGTAAAAAAGGTTTAACCAAAGCCGAAAAGCGTGGCGATCGTGAAACTCGTGAAGGTTTGGTGGAATCTTACATTCACGATGGTCGTCTTGGTGCAATTGTAGAAGTAAACTGCGAAACCAGCTTTGTGGCTAAGACTGATGAGTTTAAAACCTTGGCTCACCAAATTGCTATGCAGGTAGCTTCTATGAATCCACTTTATGTTTCTGAAGACGACATTCCTGAAGAAGCTAGAAAAGCTAAGATTAAAGAATTAGAAGCTAGCTTTAAAGGCCCAGAAAACATGAAAGATAAAATATTAGAAGGCCAGATGAAGAAAGCTTTTGCTGATAAGGTTTTGATGAACCAACCATACATTTTGGATGACACTAAAACTGTTGAGCAATTTATCAAAGAGTCAATTGCTAAAACTGGCGAAAATATCACTGTACGTCAATTTAAGCGTATCGAACTTGGTGTAACAGAATAAAACAAAGCAAAATCAGGCGCCCTCGCAGTTAAAGCGCCTGATTTTTTGTAGAGTATAAAACTAATTAATTATCTTTTTCTTCTGTCTTTTGCGATGAATATAATGCCACAAGTTCCTACAATGCCAAATACTAAGAGTCCAGTGATAAGATAATCTGTTTGACTAATATTAGTAGCAGCGAATAATCCACCGGTGTCTGGTACGTTAGTGTCTGGTACCGCGACAGGAC
Source organism: Candidatus Saccharimonadota bacterium (assembly GCA_017533605.1). Classification (GTDB taxonomy): domain Bacteria; phylum Patescibacteriota; class Saccharimonadia; order Saccharimonadales; family Saccharimonadaceae; genus Nanosyncoccus. Next base: position 11,463 of record JAFWKF010000003.1, read on the forward strand.
TATAAATAAAATCTACTGGATACGGATCACAAAGTGGTTGGCCGTCTGCTCCGAGCGCTGTGACTGTAATAATATATTTTCCTTCTGGTAAATTCGTTTCACTAAATGGAATAGTAAGGGTTTTGTCTGGTGGAGTAACTTTGACTCCTGATAACACGCCAATTAATTCGCCGTTTGGATAGTATACATTGATTTCTAATTGCTTAATATCTTCGTTGTCAGTTTGATAATTTATATTCACGTCTGCATCACCGGTATCTTCATCTTCTTCTGCTGTAGCACTTACTGGCCAATAATAAACCGAGACTGCATTTTCATATGTTCCGACTGGACCAGTGCCAACTGCTTTAATTACGTATTGCCCATACTTACCACCGCCGTAATTTTTAAAATTGATTGTCAAAGAATCTGAACCATAGTCTTCCCCTGCTGGTTTAGTGCCGATTGGGTAGGATGTAACATGTCCTTCGCTATCTATGTATTCTAGAGTGAATTCTACCTCGTCAACGTTCTCGTAGTTATAATTAATAGTTTGTTCTGGATTTAAAAAATCCTCGCCGTCACTTGGATCGACGATATAAACATTTGGTTTTTCGCCGACAACTCTTACTATCACGGTTTCAGTAACCGATGACATAGCTTGGGTCTCTGGTGTCGGCAAAAAGGCTGCAAAAATTGTGACGGACACAACTAATGCGAGCCCACAGAGCCCAAGAATTTTCTTATGTATTCTCTTCATACTCTACACTCTTTTATGTTTGATATTTTTGTTTGGATTTGTAAAGGTTAAACCGCTAGCCTTGCACGGCGTTCTTTACGTTTCCTGACTCTTATTATAATCCATATGATTAAAATTGTCAAGAGGATAATGAAAACAATTATGATTAAGGGTGAAATTAGGAAGATGACGCGTTCAATTACTTGAGGTTCTTCCTCACCGGCGGTGACGGTCCAAGTTATTTTATATAAGCCAAAGCTTGGTGTGTCGACCCACTCGTCTCTTACTGCGAGTTCAGTCTCTGGAATAATTGAGACCGGAACTACACGTTCGGTTTCATAAGATGAAAAACCGATGATTGGTTCAACCTTTAAGACACCATAGGCGTTAAAATCAATGTTGCCGGCGTTTTTAACTTTAGCAGTTGCATTAATTGCGGTCCTGGTGCCATTACTGTCCGTGATGGAAGTGCTGATTGCTAGATTTGATATTTCAGCCTTGATGTTAGTTTCGCCTTCAGTGGAGTGACCATAAATAATCATACCAATATTTGGTTCGGCCTTGATGCCGTTAACGGTGGTATTACTAGTTAAGGCATGAGCAAAAAGCACAGCGTATTGTCCACCGGCTGGGATGTTGCTAGGGGTTGTAATACGATAGTGGACTTTTAATGAATCGTTAGCTTTAACTGTAAATGTGGGTTTGGTGGTATAATTTCCGCTCTCGTCTTCGACAGTGATCCAACGCGAGATCTGGGTGTAATTGTTTTGATTGCTGTAACCTAGTTTGTAGGCTTCTTCTTCGTCGGAATAAACATAAGAATACGGAGCGGCGTAGACTTCTACGGTGATATCTTCGTCGCTATAGTTATTAACTTTAAAGGAGTTGTCGTAGACTGATTCTGATTCTAGTTGAATAGACTTACTAGTGGGTTCAATACCAATACTAATACCTGAAGAGGGTTGAGCATCTTCTGTGGACTCTTCTTCGGCGTGGGCACTATTAACAAAAATGCCTAGCCCGAAAAGCATGACTAGACTTAGGAAAATTGCTTTAGTTTTCATCTACCTCCTTTTTGTTCTGTAATGGTGCGCGCGACTAGACTCGATTCGAAGAACGAGTCGTGTTGTTGCGCTTTTTTGAATGGTGCGCGCGACTAGACTCGAACTAGCACAGCCGTGAATCTGGCCACTACCACCTCAAGGTAGCGTGTCTACCAATTCCACCACGCGCGCATAGTGTAATTATATCACATATATATCAATTATGGGGTTTTATTTTTGGTGGCGGTGCTAACTGCCCAGTTTGTAATATCAGTAAAGCGATCAAGTGCGGTTACGAGACGGACATCATTACCAAAGGAACGAACATTCTTATTGTAGTAATAAGTGAGGTTTGGTTGATAAAGAGCGACGGCTGGCACGTCATTAACCCAATATTCTAAAAACGACTCATATTTTTTAACACGTAGTTCTTCTTCGGTGGTTTCGCGAGCGCCAATTAATAAATCATCCACTAGATTGTTTTTATAGTTAGAAAGATTTAGGCCGGAAGATGAGGCTTGTGAAGAGTGATAGTAGGGTAGTAAATCTGGATCGGCTCCGAGCTCGGTTTCATAAATTAAAATATCATAATCTTTTTTAGAAATAATATTAGTAATAAATTCTTGGTTTTCCTCGTAATACGAAACATTAACTTCTAAGCCGAGAGATTCTAGATCTTCCTTAATGCTTTCAGTGATAATTGGTAAATAGCCAGAGTTAATAGTAGCGATTTCGAGATGAATTGGTGTATCGCCAGAGAGCTCAGCAACTTTGGCTTTAGCGGCTTCTTGATCGTAACTGGGGATAGCCGGGTAACTAGAGAGTTTAATTTGTGATTCGGTTAGTGGGTAGTCTAGAGCAACGGTCCCTTCAGCTTGCTCGCGAATTCTTGCGAGATTAATTCCCTGGCGAATTGCAAGGCGTAAAGCTTTTTTCATATTTGGTTTGGCTGTGTTGAAAAAGACAAAGGCACCAGAATTGAGACTAGAGTTCTTTTGGTAATATTGGCCGGCTGAGATTTTATCGGCGTCGGTCTCAGAAAGTTCAGCGGTGGCGGTAACAGAGCCGGAATTGATGGCCCCTAGTACACCATCACGGTCAGTATAAGTATGCACGGCGAAACTATTTAGCATGGGGCTACCCAGATAATAATTTGGATTAGCCGAGAGATAGACGATGGTTTCATCACTAGCCGAAGTGGTTTGGATAGCATTAAAGCTAAAGGCTCCAGAAGTAATTGGCGAAGTTGAAAAGCCATTTTCAATTAGAGTTTTAGGATCTGCGTCACCTAAAATGTGTTCTGGTATGATAGGAATATTAAGAGCGGAAATAAAATCAGCATATGGGGCAGGTAAAGTAAAGACAATTTCGCCCTCTTCGTTTTCGGCGACTTTGACACTAGATAAGTTAGCATCATAAATAGTATTAACGGCCGAATTTTTAATAATATTGGTAGTAAAGAGCACATCTGCGTTGGTGATTGGTTCTCCGTCGGACCATTTGAGATTATCTCTTAGTTTGATAGTCCAGACTTTACCGTCGTTACTAGCTTTAATAGATTCAGCTAGACCAATATTCGCATGGCCAGAATAATCATTTGTAATGAGGGTAGCGAACAAGAGTTTACTTAAAACTTTTTCACTATCGGTAGTGGCAAAGAGTGGATTAAGTGAATTAACGTTTCCGATGGTTGCCTCTGTGTAGGTGCCACCAGAAACAAAGGTGTTTTCGGCATAAGAGTCGCCGAACCAAAAGGCCTGTGCAACTGACAGCATAATTAGAGCAAAGATTAAAAGTCCCCATTCAAAAATTAATAATTTAATATTGCCAATATGAGAAAGACGTTGAAACAAGTTTTCCTTAATGTGTTCCTTGCCTTCTTCGCTGGCTTTAATAGAAACTCTAGAAAACTTTCTGATGATTTTTTGCCCACGCTTTTTGATCGAACTTGCCATATTATGCCGGTATTATTAATAATCCTAGAATAGATAATACAAAAATCACTGCGGTGACAATTGTGGTAATAAAGAGAGATTTATCAAGCCCACGACGAGTCGTATAGAGCTCGCCAGAGCTACCAAAGCCGGCGCCTAACGAAGCGCCACGTTGCTGTAATAGAATTAAAATAATTGTCAGAATTGCAGAAATGAATATCAATACTTCTAGAAAATTTCCGATTTCCATAAAATAACTCCTAAAGTCATTTTAGCATGCTTCTGCGCTTTAGTAAAGTGTGGTAAGTGATAGCAAAACGGTGGGCTTCTTCGTCAATACGGGCGATTAGACGCGCAATGTGTGAATTATTAGATAATTCCAAATATCCCAACTTTGTTACTAGTTTTACGTCGGCGGATTTGCTGTGGTTGCCGGATTTGTCACGACCGATGACAGGTATATTATATGGTGCCACTAAAGGTAAGATAGCACCGACTTGGGTTTTACCGCCGTCTAAAATGATTAAATCTGGATACTCCCATTCTTTGTGTTTTAAGCGCCTCGTGATTATTTCTTGCATGCTTTTTAAGTCATCGTTTTTGCTGGTGCGGATTTTAAACTTACGATATTCGCTACGCGTGGCGGTGCCGTTTATAAATACCACCATACTTCCTACGACGTTTTCGCCGGATTGGTGGGAAATATCATAGCCTTCAATGCGACGGGGCGGGTTTTCTAGACCAAGCAATTCTTGTAATTGTTTGAGGGCTTGGTCGGAAGAAATATCTAAAAATTCTTTGTCTGAAAAGACAATTCTTTTTTGGAGCTCTTTTAAGCCAAACAATTGATCTCTAGCTTCGGCGGCTAGTTCATAGTTTCCTTTTGAAGCTTCTTCTTGCATAGTTTTTTCAAGCTCTTTTAATAGTTTTTCGCGGTCACCTTGTAAATAACGGATGAGCTTACGTAGGTCCTGTTTATATTTTTTCTCGGTGGTTTTGCCGATTTCTATGCCAGGAGTAAGACTGAGATCAGTATTTAAGGTTTTTTTACCAGTGTATGGCTTGTCGTAATATGGAAAAATGTGGCGCAAGATACGCACGGCTTTTTCAATAGAAGACTTTCCATAAAAGGGGCCAATGTAGGTCGCTTTATCATCAACTGGATTGCGAGTAAAGGAAACGTAAGGTACTTCTGATTTCATATCTATACGTACATAGGACACGGATTTATCATCGCGAAGTAAAATGTTCCATTTGGGCATGTATCTTTTAATCATTTCTGATTCTAAAAAGAGGGCGTCCATTTCGGTATCCACTACGATCCAATCAGTGTCGTAGATTTCGGCAACGAGAGCGGTGGTTTTGGGATCCTTATGGGATTTTTGAAAATACTGGCGGACGCGGTTTTTTAAAACTGCGGCTTTGCCCACATAAATTATTTCACCAGAGGAGTTCTTATGAAAATAAACTCCCGGCGAGGCCGGGAGTTTATGTAGTTTTTGTTTCAACGCCTCATTCATTTTTTAATTATATCACACTTATGCAAAAAAGTCAAGTTTGCGTCTGTTATTCGTCAACTAATGAATCAGTGGTGCTTTCTTCGTACATACCTCCAAAGATTTCTGAAATCACGTCATTAAAATTGCGATATTCGGTTGGTTCTGAAACATTAACATTAGTCGGGTAGTCAAAGTTTAGATCAATTGTGATTGTCGCGGCGTTATCGCTGACGCTGGTTGTGGTGTAGAAGCGAGCAAAATTATTGTCGTTATCAATTTCTACATAAAGTTTTGGAATTTGGTTGGCTGCTTTTACGATACTATCTGTATCAATATCGGCTTCTTCATAACCCATACATGTATAGAAATCACCGATAGATTCCGTGTTTTGTACAGCATTGGCAAAGTTGGTCAGTTTATCGCTGTCAAGTGAAACTAGATAGACTGGGTAACGTTTGCTGGTTACAGAAACATTTTCGGTGGTTGCAGTAACGAATTGGTTGTTGTTATATATTTCGGCTAGGCTGCTTTTATTGCTTTTAATGTCGCTTGCAAAGTTGGTCAAGCAAGCAGTGGTCTCAGATGAAGTCGCCATGCCCCCCATTGCACTAGTAATTTCATCGGTAGATATTTTGAGCCATTCACCGTCAAGGCCCTCAATAAATTCAATTATTTCTTCGGGTTCATCTACTCCTAAATCGTCAGTGATAGCCTCGGCGGCATCGGTGGCATTTTCAATTTTAAAGTATAAATCACCGCCATCCGCATAGATTTCATCAAATTCAAAGCTAGCTTCGGTGCCACTTGACAGGGTGAGTGTTACGTTTGCCACAGAGGAATTGATGAGCGAGCTAGGAATCATTTCTGACTTTAGATTAATTTTGACTGCGGAGATTGGCGAATCTTCGTTATTAATAGTTAAATTAATATCGCCATTTGTTAAGACATTAGCTGGTGTTTCGCCGTTGATTAACTTGGTCATGGCTGCCGAAAATGAACTACCATTACCTGGGTTTAAAGCAAGAAGAGCGGCAGTTACACCGCAACCAACTGCCAAGAATAGGCAGATGACGATGCCGATAATGATGCCTTTTTTCTTTTTTGGGCTGCTACTTGGAGTAGCGGTTTCGGCTTGCTGCATAGGACGAGCAGCCGGATCTGGCGCCGTTTCAGGCGCTGGTGCAGCGGCTGGCGCGGGCGTTGGCGCTGGAGCGGCTGCTGGTGTTGGGTTGAGAGGGTTTGGTGTTTCCCCACCATTTTTATCCATAATAACTCCTTATGTTTTTAATCTTATGTTTATTATATCACAAATAATTATGTTACAATATGCTTATGGATAGTTTTACAATTTCTAATATTAAAGCACGGCAAGTTTTGGATTCCAGGGGTAATCCAACGGTGGAGGCTGAAGTTTGGTTAGAAGAGGGTGAATTTGGTAGAGCGATTGTACCTTCCGGCGCGTCTACTGGTTCTGGCGAAGCTTTAGAACTTAGGGATGGCGATGAATCACGTTTTAACGGCAAGGGGGTTTTAAAAGCAGTTTGGAATGTTAATTCGTCAATTAAAGATGTTTTGGTAGGCAATAGCTCAGAGCAGAAAACTGTTGATAAATTAATGCTAGAACTGGATGGCACGGAAAATAAAACTCGTCTTGGCGCGAATGCTATTTTAGCGGTTTCACTAGCTAATGCTAAAGCTAATGCTAAGGCCAAAAAAATGCCTTTTTACCAGTATGTAGCGGAATTGGCTGGTACGACTAAAGAAATGTCGCTTCCGATGCCGATGATGAACGTAATAAATGGTGGGGAGCACGCTAGTTGGGCTACAGATTTTCAAGAATACATGATTATTCCTAAAGGCGCTGGTAACATTGCTGATGCCGTACGTTACGGAGCGGAAGTTTTCCATGCTTTAAAGAAAGTTTTAGCTGAGCGAGATTATCCTACTACGGTTGGTGATGAGGGAGGTTATGCGCCAAAAGTACGTGATGGCAATAACGAACCACTAGAGTGTATCAAAATGGCTGTAGAAAAAGCCGGGTATAAATTAGGTGCAGATATTGCAATTGCTATGGACATTGCAGCTAGTGAATTTTATGATAATGACCATTATGTATTAAAAACAAACGGTGATTGGAAAACTGCAGACGATTTAATGAACTGGTATGATTGGATTATTAATAATTACCCGGTTGTTTCTATAGAAGATGGTTTGGCGGAAAACGATTGGGCAAATTGGAAAAAAATGACTGAGCGATTAGGAGGTCGTTGTCAACTAGTAGGAGATGATTTGTTTGTAACAAATACTAAACTACTTAAAAAAGGTATCGAAGAAAAGGTCGCAAATGCAATTTTGATTAAGCCAAATCAAATTGGTACTCTGTCAGAAACTATAGATGCGGTACTAACTGCAAAGAAAGCTGGTTATAACACTGTGATGTCACATCGCTCTGGCGAAACAGAAGACGTGACGATTGCGCACCTAGCAGTGGGTCTTGGTACGGGACAAATTAAAACTGGTTCCCTTTCTCGTACAGATAGAATAGCAAAATATAATGAATTAATACGAATTGCAGACAATAATTCGCATCTTGGTCTAGCTAATCCATTTTAATAATATTTATTCTTTACTTAAAGCGCGGGCTTCTTTAAAGCCGTCATAGAAGTTTTCGGAGATTTTAGGATGACCGATTTTATTGGCGGCTTCAACGACTTCGTTGACATCGTCAGTAATTTTGAATATTTCAGTGTCTTTCATATCAACCATTTTTTGTTCAACCATAGATTCGATGACTTTATTAAAATTATCCCAGAAGTCTTTACCAATTAAAAACATCGGCATTTTCGGCATTTTGTTTTCTTGCATTAGGCATAATATTTCGGCGATTTCATCCATAGTGCCAAAACCGCCTGGGAAAAAAACGAAAACTTTAGCGGCCATAGCCAGTGAAACTTTGCGAGCAAAGAAGTATTCAAAAGTAATGGATTCAGTAAGATACGGATTAGGGTGTTGTTCGTGAGCGAGAGTAATATTAAGGCCGATAGTGCGTCCGCCAAGCTCGTATGAACCGTGCGAAGCGGCTTCCATAATGCCGGGGCCGCCACCAGTAATTACGGCGTGGCCATTTTCGGCGAGTAAGCCGCCGAGCTTGTAGGCTAGTTGGCAGTATTTATTGTCTTGGGGTAATCTAGCAGAACCAAAAATCGTCACGCCTTGAGGAAACGAACGAATAATCTGAAGACCCATAGTTAAATCTCTAGCGTAGGCGTTGGCACGCTCTAGATCTTCGATTGAAAGTTTTCTTAATAATTCTTCATAAGCTGTTCCGATCATAATTCTCCTTATATTTTTTGAATTGGCATGGGATGAAGTTTTTCCGAGCCAGTTAATATTCCTTTGTTTGCGCCTAGTTTAGTGACAACGGCCGTAGAATTGGCAGAGGCAAAAACTAGTGAATCTTTGAATGAATGGCCTGCAGCAAAGTGAGCTAAGAAGCCAGAACCAAAGGCATCACCAGCACCAGTGGCGTCTTTGATTTTTTGGTCTTCATAAATACCATAACGATAAGTTTCTTTACCATCGCTTGCGATGCCACCCATTCGTCCATCGGTAATGATAGCGGTATCTACATAATTATTTAAGCGATAAACTAATTCGGAAAGTGTGACGCCAGGTACAATTTGCATCGCTTCGGCTTTGTTAACATTTAAAACACTGACATATTTTAATAGATTAGTAAGTTCTTTGATATTTTCTAGTTCTTTGACGCCAGGATTAAACATGACTTTGATATTACTTTCTTTAGCTTTTAAAAAAAAGCGTTTTAAAGTATCCATATCGCCGCGGAGCGTAGTAACATAGAGCCAGTCTGGATTGATCAGCTCTAAGTCTTTTTCACTAAAATTACCAAACTGCTCGCTCGCGCCACGGTAAGTCAAGATTGTACGTTCGCCACTTTTTTTATCCAATAGAATAATTGAAGTACCGGTAGCTTTGCGTTCTAGGAAATTAACATAACTATCGTCAATAGATTCTTGATTGAGTTTTTTAGTAATAGCAGAACCAGCTGAATCGTGAGCAATATTGCCCATAAAGATTGCTTCGTGGCCGTGGCGAGAAAACGTAATAGCAGAATTAACTCCGCCGCCGCCAACTTCGTAAGAAATACTGTCGATGTCGACTTTTGAGCCGACTAAGACTTTACCAAAAATAGCTTCTTTGCCAATGGCGGTAGAAACAAAATCATCGCAATCGATCAAATAAATGTCTTGAAGAGCGCTTCCTAGCGAAACGATTCGTGCCATTATAAAACGACTCCATTTTTATCAATTTCGGCAACTAGGGTCTGAAATGCTTCAGCAGGATTTGGTGCGCTAGCAATTGCTGAACCGACATTAATGACGTCTAAATCTGCATGTGCGAGAGCGCGGACGTTAGTAATATTGGCCCCGCCATCCCAACCGATTTCGATTTCTGGTTTCATATTGCGTACTAAAGGAATTTTTTCCATTTGCATCAAATCGGCAGGAGCGCCTTGGACTCCAAGTTGACCGGCAAAAATGAGAGCGTGGTCGGCAGTATCAATGTAGGGTTTAATATTGCCTGGAAAAGTAGAAGGCAGAATCGCTACACCGGTTTTAATGCCAGCGTCTTTTAAGGCTTGAAAGGTAGGCAGTAAGTCTTCTTCGGCTTCGGCATGTAAAATACAGAGTGAAGGATTGAGCTTTAAAACTGTTTCTAATAGATTTGAAGGGTATTTAGACATAATGTGTAAATCCGCGTCCCAGTTTTTGGGCCACCAAATGTTGGTAATATCAAGAGTTTGAGCCGGCGTGAGCGAACCATCGGAGATATCGATTTGGACGCGACGGGTAAAAACATTAATACGCTCTACTTGCGTGCGGTAATCTTGCTTATTATCAGTTAAAATCGCTGGTACGATTGAAACGGTTCTAATCATAATCTTCCCTTTCGTCTAAACGATTAATTCGCCTTACGCGGCGTTCGTAGTTTGAAAACTTGGTTTCTAAAAATGTTAGAATAATTTTTTTCATAGTTTCAGCGTCTAGGAAATGAGCGGAAAGACACAGTACGTTAGCATCGTCGTGTTCGCGAGCAAGTTTGGCGGATTCCTCGTTCTCGCAGTGAGCGGCACGTACGCCTTTGAAGCGGTTAGCTTGCATAGTGACTCCATGAGCAGAATCACATATTAATATACCTTTACTATCGCGGTCTTCGCGGACGTTTTTAGCAACTGTGATGGCTGGATCATTAAAATCATCACCTTCGTGGTATGAGTAGGCGCCAATATCTATAATATTATAGTCTTCAATACCGGCGAGCGCCTTTAAAAGTTCTTTTTTTCTTTCGAATCCGCGATAATCTGAACCGATGTAAATATCCATTAATTGTCCTTTCCGAAATCGGCGGCTAACTCAACTAGGCGATTTGAGTAGCCCCATTCATTATCATACCATGCGACAATTTTGACCATGTCGCCGCCTACTACATCGATTAAAGGCAAATCTACAATACAAGAATGTGGGTCGCCGATAAAATCGGATGAAACTAATTCTTCTTCGGTTACGCCAATAATACCTTCATAATATAGTTCTTTGGCAGCTTTTTTAAATACCTTTGTAAGTTCTTCTTTAGTAGTAGTGCGTTTTAATACAGCTGTAATATCCGATAAAGAAACTACTGGTGTAGGTACGCGCACGGATAAGCCATTGAAACGGTCTTTTAAAGACGGGATAGTTAGTGCGGTAGCTTTGGAAGCACCCGTGGTCGTTGGTACGATATTTTCGGCGGCGCTTCTACCTTCACGCAAGTCTTTAGCTGAGCCATCAAGTAGTTTTTGCGAATTAGTGTAGGAGTGTATTGTAGTCATCATGGCTTTTTCTACGCCAAATTCGTCTTCTAATACTTTCATAATAGGAGCGATACAGTTGGTAGTGCAGGAAGCACATGAAATGATTTGGTCAGTTTTTTCTAAGATATCTTCATTGACGCCAATTACTACTGTCTTGGCACCTTCGCCTTTAGCTGGGGCGGAAATGACGACTTTTTTGGCGCCGGCATCAATATGAGCGCGGGCAAGTTCTGGTTTGGTAAAGGCACCAGTGGATTCAATTACAACATCTACGCCGAGCTTTTTCCATGGTAGTTTAGCGGGATCTGTTTCGCCAAAAACTGGAATTTCGCGCGAGTTTATTTTTAATAGGTTGCCTTCAGCTGAGACTTTTTTATCATATAGGCCGTAAGCGGAATCGTGTTTTAATAGATATGCCAAAGTAGCAACTTCGCCAGGGTTGTTAATCGCTACGACCTCTACATCGTGTCTCTCTAATAATATTTTCAGTACGCATCGGCCGATTCTTCCGAACCCGTTGATCGCTACTTTTACCATTTTTGCCTCCTAAAAAATCTACTTACGCTTATTATAGCACAGTTTGCTTGAAAACAACAAAAAAGACTCCTTTGAGGACCGTAAGCTTGGGCGAGCGCCCTTGAGTGTGTCCGAAAAGGAGCTTTTTTGTTGTATTAACGAGCAAAGTGCGCAAAAGCGCGGTTGGCTTCTGCCATGCGGTGACAATCCTCTTTTTTCTTGAAGGCGGCACCGGTTTCGTTATAGGCATCTACAATTTCGGCTTCTAGACGCTTAGCGTATGGCATACCACTTCTCGCACGAGCAGATTGTACAAGCCAAGAAAACGCGAAGTGAAGTTGGCGGTGACCAGAAATTGGAAATGGAATCTGGTAGTTGGCGCCACCTACACGGCGGGATTTGACTTCAAAATCTGGTGAGACGTTCGCGATAGCTTTTTCTAATACTTCTACTGGGTTTTCGCTCTTTAATTTTTTAGCGGCACCTTCAATAGCAGAATAGACTGCGCGTTCAGCAACTTGTTTTTTGCCATTTAACATTGATTTGTTAATTAATCTTTGAACTAAGATTGATTGGTATTTGCGATCTGGATTAACCTTGCGAACCAAGGATTTAGTAGTTTTACGTGGCATTACTTATCCTCCTTCTTCGCACCGTATTTACTGCGGCCTTGTTTGCGACCTTGAACGCCTTGGAGATCTAGCGTACCGCGGACGATGTGATAACGCACACCAGGAAGATCTGGTACACGACCACCGCGGACTAAGACTACGGCGTGTTCCTGTAAGTTGTGACCTTCACCACCAATGTAAGCCCAAACTTCTTGGCCGTTAGTAAGACGCACACGAGCGACTTTACGCATAGCGGAGTTTGGTTTCTTTGGTGTTTTGGTAGTAACTTTAATACAAACCCCACGTTTTAAAGGCGCAGCCTTTTCGTAGCGCTTGGTCTTTAGGGTATTAATAATAGAGCCTAAAGCTGGGGATTTGGATTTTTTGGCAGCCTTTTTACGGGGCTTCCTAATCAACTGATTAATAGTTGGCATTAAAATATCCTCTTAAATTTATTATATGGTGCTTAGTTTTTCACAGCAATCAAAACCAAGCTGAAACTCTTTAGTTTATTATATCACACTTATATTAAAATGTCTACAAGGATGATTATTTATTGGTTTTAACTAGATAATTAAGAGTCTCTTCAATAATCATGCGATTTTTAATGTCCATTTTGACATTTGGGTCTTTGAGGCTCTTGATTGCTTCAGGTGAATTTTTGTAAACATCGCGGAGCTCGGCAATTTTAGCGCTCACCACATCGTCGGAGACATTAATTTTATTATCTACAGCGATAGTTTGGAGTGCAAGCGAAGCTTTGACGCGGGTTTCGGCAACTTTACGGGCTTCTTTTTCCCAGTTTTCTAGGGTTTCATTATTAGCCTTTAAGAAATCTTCAAAATTCATACCCTGGGTTTTAGCATTTCTGGTCATATCTTCGCGCATAACGTTTAGTTGATCGTCGATTAAGATTTCTGGAGCAGGAATTTTAGACTTTTTGACAATTTCGTTAACTAAGTCGTCTTTGAATTTCTCATTAACGCGATGCTCGTTTTGGGCTTTTAGGTTTTTCTCGATATCTTTTTTAAGTTCGGCGAGAGTTTTGAATGGGCCACATTTTTTGGCCATTTCATCATCGATGGGAGCTTTGGTGATTTCATTGATTTGCTTAACTAAAACTTCAAATACAGTTTTAGCACCAGCTAAATCTTTAACGCCGTAATCTTTAGGAAATGTGAGTTTTAAGTCAAACTTGTCGCCTGGTTCGTGGCCCACGATGCCGTCTTCAAATCCGGGAATAAAGGTTTTAGAACCTAGCGTGAGTTTATAGTCTTTAGCGGTGCCGCCTTTAAAAGGTTCACCATCTTTTTTGCCGACAAAATCAATTACCACTTCATCGCCGAGTTTGGCTGGGTTTTTGGTAACTTTTTTAGTGGCAAAAGAATCAGACAAATTATTTAGGACGTCGTTGATTTCTTTAGCGGTGACTTTGACTGCAGGTTTTTTGAGGCCAAGTTTTTTGTAGTCGCAGAGTTTAATTTCTGGCACAATATCGGCTTCGGCGGTATATTCGGCCATTTCGCCTGGTACATATTTCGTAACATTGACGCGAGGAAGAACTAATGGGGATTTTTCTTCTTTTCTAAAAGCTTCGATTACGGTAGAGCGAACAGCAAAATCAATAGTTTCGGCATTAAGATCATGTTCGGGAATGAACTTCTTGGCGACTGACGTTGGGACTTTGCCTTGGCGAAAGCCCTCAACTTTGATTTCTTTAGCTAGTTTTACTAATGCCTTTTCATTAGCAGATTTTAAATCTTTAGCGTCTAGAGTGACTGTGATTTCTACACGTGAATCGGAAAGTTTTTTCAACTTAGTTTTCATAAATACTCCTATATTAAATATATTATATCATAATTTTGGTTTGATTGATGTCGCGAAAATGAGTTAGAGTAAATTTGGAATTGGCACCAAGCTTGATGTCGGGATTTAAAATGTCGTTTTGATCAAATATTTCTTTAATTTCATTATAAAGCTTTATTTCTGGCTCTAGTATAGTAGTGGAAGTAATGACTGCCTTGAGACGACCTTCTGGTGCGCCACTAACTAGTTCCCCACCTTGACGGCCGATGATGTAGGCGCCAGCTCGGAGGAACATAGTAGCTTTTTTGTTAAACTCTTCGTCTTCTAAATTTAATTTGGGCCGCAAATTGTAAATAGATGTCCCAAGGGAGCCATATAGTTCCAGTTTTAAGTCTAGTTTCTTTTCTAAAACTTTAATGTCTTCGACAAAGTGTTTGAGATTGTGTCTTGGTAAATAAAAATTAGTCAAAATTGGCGCGCGTTCGCCGTTTTTGACATAGCTTAAATAATTAACAAGAGAGTTTTCAAATTCATTTAAAGTTGGACGATCGTTCTGCGATTCATAAATAAACTTAGCGTTGCGCGGTAATTTGTCGCCCATGTTTTTAAGCTTTTTGATATTCCAGTTGGGATGTTCGTCAAAGTTTGCAAATACTACGTAGCCGTCTTCTAGTTTTTTAATTACGCCGTCGAGGTTTTTGCCGGATTCGCGGGCTTCCATAATTATTTTGAGATCAAAAATATTGAGCTTGCGAGGCTTAAGCGGAAGGATGGTTTCGGCGTATTTAACGGCTTGGTCGATGTCTTTAAAGGTGGCAACTACGCGCTTGGGATGCTTTTTAAGTGGTATAGCGCGCAAAATAACTTCAGAAATAATACCAAGTGTGCCTTCGGCGCCAAAGAAAAGTGGCATCAAGTCTAGAGTTTCTTTTTTGGGTGCATCTTTAATGCCAGGATAGCCGGCAAGACTTTTAGTGGATTTCAAACTTTCGATGAGATTAGTGTTTTCTTTGATGACTTTGGAAATTTTGCGGTATAGGTCGCCTTCTAATGATTTTTCAACAGCTTTTTTAGCTACGGCATACTTGCGCAGGCGTTCAGTTTGGAGACATTCGCCGTTGGCAAGTACGACTTCAATACGTTCGACGTATTTCTGAATGCCACCGTATTTTTGGGCGCATTCATCGGTGAGGTTGTTCGAAATTAGGCCGCCGATAGTGTCATCGTTGCGCCCGTCAATAGGAATATGTAGGCCAGAAACCGAGAGAGCGGTGTTTAATTCTTTTAAGGTGATGCCGGATTGTACGCGTACTAATCTTTCACGTGGGTCAATTTCTAGTAAGTGATTTAACTTTTCAGTAGAAATAATTACGCCGCTGCCGAGATCGGCACCATTTTCGTCATGGCCGCCACCGCGGACGGTGACAGCGACTTTAATATCTTTGGCGGAAAGCTGGTTAAAAAACCGCATCAGTTTGCGAATGTCGTCAGTGGATTCTGGAAAAGCGACAAATTTGGGCTTGATTTTGAGTGCAGAGCAGTCCGTGGAGTATTCCTCGAGGATTTCTGGGCTATCAAAAACATTACCAACAGTCAACTGATTTAAATACTTGGTAATTTTGCCCATTCTGCTAATGATTATAACACAAAAAATATACCCATTGTGGGTATTTTTTGTAATGGTGCCCGCGACTGGAGTCGAACCAGCAAGCCGATTGGCACATGCTCCTAAGGCATGCGTGTCTACCAATTCCACCACACGGGCGTGGAATAATTATAACATAAAAAGAGCCTTTTTAAAGGCTCTTTTTGTTGGTTTACTTTTTAAGCTTCGTCTTTAGCTAATTTTCTGGAAGAAAGATAAGCTACGAATGTGCCGGCAATTAATGCGAAAGGTAAAGCTTCTTCTGGGCCAGTAGTTGGTATATCTTTGCTAGAAGAACTGGTGCTGGTCTGGGTTTTAACGGTAACTTCGGTTTTACTAGAAGATTTTTCAGTAGATAAACTGCCTACAGAAGATTTGCTACTGGTAGAAGTTTTGCTATCAGAACTATTCGTGGTGTTTTTATCTTCGGTAGTTTCTTTTGTTTCAGATTTATTATCATTAGTTTCGACAGTAGCAACCGTAGAATCAGTATCGATACTGATTTTGTTGGATTTTTTAGTAGCAACTACGATAATTGCAACAATCAAAATCAGAATAATAACTATAGCAATAGTAGAAATTGCAATAATTTTACGGTGCTCTCTCTTTTCTGCTTCGGGTTGATAATACATAATAAACTCCTTTAGCTTATTATACCACACTTATTAAAAAAATGCAAGCCTATCTTTGATAAAATGAGATGTTAGCTTTGGCATATTTTCTGGTCTTTGTCAATTTTAAACCGTCAATAACAGGGGCGGGTGTTGGATGAGAGAGCACTAATATCCCGTCATTTTTTAGATATTTTGTCAAGTGAGCGATGGTGTCTTTTTTAAAATTATCGTATGGCGGGTCAGCTAAAATAAGATCAAATTTTTGGTCTGTAGTGTAGTTTTCTACGCTTGATGTAATTATTTTCGAGTTAAGACTTAGTTTTTTGAGGTTTTCCTTGATGATTTGAGCAATTTTAGGGGATTTTTCTACAAATATAGCGGACGCGGCTCCGCGAGAGAGTGCTTCTATGCCGAGAGCACCGGAGCCGGCAAAAACGTCTAGCACCTCTGCTCCTGGTAATTTATCGGCAATCATATTAAAGAGGGCGAGTTTTTCTCTTGAGCCCATAGGGTGGGTGAGGCTGGATTTTGGCGATTTAAGAGATTGGCCTCTGTATATTCCTGATGTTATTCTGATGTTTTCCATTAGTTTAAGGTAGTTATTTGCTGATATTTAGTGATGGTATTCATCAATTCTTTATATTTTAACATATTTTCTGGATTTTGCAAGAATTCTGCGACGTCTTTTTGGGCACGGTGAATGAGTTTGGTATCAGAGAGTGAAGCGATGCGTAGATCCAGGGCGCCGTGTTGTAAAACGCCATATATTTCCCCTGGGCCACGGAGTTTTAAGTCTATCTCGGCGAGATGAAAGCCATCGGTGGATTTTTCTAGTTCACGGAGGCGGCGTGAAGGGTTCATATCACTAGCGGTGAGAAGGTAGCAGAATGCAGCTTTGTCGCCACGTCCTACGCGACCTCTTAACTGGTGGATTTGAGCCAAGCCGTAGTTTTCGGCATTTTCTATAATCATAAGGTTGGCATTTGGTACATCTACACCAACTTCTACTACTGTTGTGGAAACTAAAATATCGGTTTTGCCGTCTTTAAAACGGCCCATGATTTCGTCTTTTTCGGCTGGTTTCATGCGCCCATGTAAAAATTCTATTTTGTATTTCGGAAAGAGTTTTTGTAAGTTAAGAGAGCGGGATTTAACAGAGGTGGTTTCGGTGCGAGGATCATCATCTATGGCTTTGCAAATCCAATAAACTTGTTGGCCGGACTTGATGATTTCGGTGATTTTGGGATAAAGTTGTTCCCTGATATCAGTTTCTTTCAAAATTTTAGTTGTAATCGGTTGGCGGCCTTTTGGCAGCTCATTTAAGATAGAAACATCTAAATCTCCAAAAATAGTAAGCTGCAAAGAGCGCGGAATAGGGGTGGCGGTCATGGCAAGAAGATGCGGAGCGAGCCCCGAGGGTGATTTTAACATTAGTTTTTGACGTTGTTCAACGCCGAAACGGTGTTGTTCGTCTATAATCACAAGGGCGAGATTATTGAACTCCGTGTCATCTGTAAGAAGGGCATGAGTGCCGATTACTAGGTTAATTTTGCCGTTTTTGATGTTTGTTTTGAGGTTTTTCTTATCTTTAGTGGCACCAGTCAAGAGTGCAACGGTGATTTTGAAGGGTTCCAGGGTATTTTTAAGAGTATTATAATGCTGCTGGGCTAAGATGGCGGTTGGGGCTAGCAAGGCTACCTGCGTACCAGAGAGGACGGCTTCGTAGGCCGCGAGGGCCGCAACCATGGTTTTGCCGGAACCGACATCACCCTGTAAAAGCCGGTTCATAGGGGTGGAGTTTTGCATATTTTGAATAATCTCCCAGGCGGCCTTCTTTTGGGCGTTAGTAAGGGTGAATGGAAGGCGCGCGAGGAAGTCTTTAACTTCGTTTAGATTGAAATTTATAGGGGTGGATTTGAGCTTTTCGTTTTCCCTTTTATTGAGTTTGGCCGCTAGAATTAACTCAAAAAGTTCTTCGTAGGCTAAATAATTCCGACAGTCTTTAATAGATTGCATAGAACTAGGAAAATGGGCGCCAAAAAGAGCATTTTGGCGGGTTTTTGGCTTAACGGTGGGAAGTAGGTCAGGGATAAGTGAGAATTTATCGCGTGAATTTGCGATGAGCCGGCGGAAGTCGTGAGATTTAAGAGCCCCGTGAGCCACGTAAATGGGGCTAAGACCGGTAATTGTATCAATATCGGTAACAAGAGCGGCCGAAGGCGAAATGAGGCTGTAGCGGCCATTTTTAAGTTCGTAGTCGCCAGTAAAATAGTACTCTTTATCTGGGGTGAATTGACGGGTGCGGTAGCTTTGATTAAACCAAATCACCTTGATAGATCCGGTATTATCGCTGATAATACCCTCGGTAACAGTTAGATTGCGCCGGCGAGCGCGGCGGGTAGTGATTTGGTCGATTTTACCTTTAATTACGATTTTGCCAGGACGAATTTCAGAGATAGAAACGGGTTGTTCGTAGTTTTCGTAATCGCGTGGGAGGTTGTAAAAAAAATCGCGCACAGTGCGGATACCGTATTTTTTAAGGATTTCGGCGGTTTTAGGGCCGACACCTTTTAGATTTTCTACACTAAGAGTTAAATCCATTTTTGTACCTTTTAATATATCATATCATAATAAAAACCCCACGACGATGATCGTGGGGTAGTGTTCAGGAGTTCGGCCGATAATCTTTACTGGTATACTCGTAGATAGTATCAAGTATCTCTTTTAGGCTTTTTTTATCACAATTCCGAACCTTTAGTAGTGCTTCAACTCCTTCTTCTTCAATTAAACTGATGACTTCATTTAAAGTATTATAACCAGCTCTCTTGAGAATGTTATAGGATCTGACTGAGAGCTCAACGTCGTCTAGCCAAATAACTGGGGTCTGATTGCTCTCCTCTTCCAAAGTATTCTCAGCTTTTTTCTCTAATAGAATTAATCTATTTTCTAATAAGGCTATCTGATCAAGCAAGTACTTAATGTATTTATTATTCTGTTTTAACTCTTCTGTGATGTTTCTTAATTCTTGCTCGATCTTTGGCTTGATTGGTTCTGTCAGTCCTTTGAGTGATAGATACTTATTTATTCTTAATAGTGATTCGTCAATAACTTCTTTGACGATGTTTCCAGTATCTAGACCGTAATCATTATAATGTGCGATTTCTCCGTAGGTAAAACCACTTTTGTAAAACGCAAATACGCAGAATGACTCCGTTGGTGTCAAGAGCTTTTTTACTGTTGCAACTATCTCGGATTCTAGGGTGTCGTTTGCGGGTTGTGGTACATAGTTTAAATCTAATAAAAGATTGTCTGGCCAGTCTCCTCTCATTCTGATCTCCTTTTTAAAGAACAAATTACAATAGGTAACTACTATCTATATTATACCATACTTTGGTTAAATAGTCAATAATAATGCTTATTCTATCATAATAAAAACCCCACGACGATGATCGTGGGGTAGTGGTTAGGGGGTTTTAGTCATAAAAGGAGATATTACTTTCATAATCTCCTCAATGCTCTTTTCGCCAAGCCCTTTTAATCCGCAGAGACTTTCCACTCCGCCTTTTTCTACAAAATCGATTACGTCTTGAAGCGTTGTTTCCGAATCTCGGAATTTGCTCCTCTTTAGAGCGTTATATGTTCTTGAAGAAAAACCTATTCTTTCAAGATAGATTTCGCTTGCGGGCTTGAGGTTGGCTAGTTCTTTAGCCTGCTTTTCCGCAGTGATTTCCTCGTCAGTCTTGAGGAGATGATTCTTGTTATGGGGTAAATTAAGGTGCCTTAGTGCCCTCAAAGCTTTTTGCCTACAATTGTCGCAGGACTTGTAGCCGAGGTCTTTATTATCAACGATTTTTTGATATGAAAGACCGTCTTTAAAATGAGCCAGGATAATAGTGACTGCTTCTGGGTCATTGCAAAAGATTTCCTTAACTCTTTTTTCGACTTGTTCTCCAGTTATTATTTGTGCTTTTTTAGGATAAAGACCTAGTAAAGCAACAATTAGATTCTTAGGCCATTTAGTTGCCATAACCCCTCCTTAATGTGCGAATTTCAAGAAACAAAATTATTTGCTTATTATAGCATATTTTATTAAAAAGTCAATTTAGGAGGTTTTGCCGGCGTGTTCGTCACGCCATTTTTTGATTTCGCCATGGTTGCCAGAGAGTAATACTTCTGGTACTTTCATGCCGCGAAAATCTTCTGGTCTGGTGTATTGAGGAAACTCTAGGTTATCACCGTCAGAAAAAGATTCAATTTCGGCGGATTGTTCCCCACCTAAAACTCCGGGGATTAGACGTACAACAGAATCAATGATAGCAAGTGCTGGCAATTCTCCGCCAGTTAAAACGTATTTGCCGAGTGAGATTTTATAATCCACGATAGATAGGATTCTTTCGTCGTAACCTTCATAATGTGGGCACAAAATGATGTAGTGGGCGTCTTTGACAAAATCTTTAGCCATTTTTTGATTCCAAATTTCGCCGACAGGAGTGGGGAGAATGACTTTTGCCTCCGGATCTTTAGCTTTGACAGATTCTATAGCATTAAAAACTGGTTCGCATCTAAGGAGCATGCCATCACCACCTCCGTACGGGGTGTCATCTACGGATTTATGCGGCCCGAGGCCAAAATCGCGTAGATTAACAAAATCAAACTCAGCCAAGCCTTTTTCGGTGGCCTTATACATCATGGAGCTTTTGAGATATGGTTCAATCGCTTCTCTAAATAATGTAATTATAGTGAATTTTGTCATTCTATTCTTGGCCAATTATTTCGTTAGCTATTTGATTGGCATTTTCTTGGTCGGCTGACGGAATTCCGGCTTCGTTTTCTTCTTCATTCCTTGCGGAATCATCTGGTGGTAATGATTTATCTGTTGATTGAAGATAAAATGCCGATCCAAATATTCCTGCTACTGCGGCGACAATAAGAAATTTTTTCAAAAGACTCTTCGCTAAGTCTCTAATAGTAAATGCTTCCATGGTTTTCTTACCTACTCGTTCAGTGCGTGGTGATTCTAATTTTTCACTTCGTTCATTTTGCATCGTAAAAGCCTTGACTGGCCCATCTGTATTATTATAGATTGTACCTTCTTCTTTGTATGGTCCCATTTTATTGCTCCCTCTCTGCAATGCTTTTAGCAATTTCTTCAAGTTTTATATTATTATCATCTAATATTTTTTGTATTTCTGCATTATGGTCGCCTTCTAGCTTTGATAATTCCGCCAGTTTTGTAATAGCTTCTCCTGGTAATTGATCTAATATCTTATCGCTTAATATATCAAATAGTTTTTCTTGATCCATTTTATCTCCTTTATTCTATTATAACACAAAAAAGAGAGGCGGTTTGCACCAGGCCTCTCTTGCACTGTTACGCGCCCACCCTTTGGGGCACATTGTTTTGTTTTAATCCGCTGTTTGTTTTAATGTAGTCTCCACACTCCACTATTTATCAGTGGAACCCCTGTGAAGCGTACCAGCTTATGTTTATAATAAAGCATAAGCGTGGGTTTGTCAAGTATTTTTTTTCGGAAAAAATATGTTATAATATTGTTATGTTTGTAGATAAAGCTAAAGTTAGTTTAAAAGCCGGTAAGGGCGGCGATGGTGCCGTTTCTTTTCGCCACGAGATTTATATTCCCAAAGGTGGGCCAGACGGTGGCGATGGTGGTAAGGGAGGCGATATTGTTTTTAAGGCCGACCGTAATACTAATACTTTAGTGGATTTTCGTTTTACACCGATTTTGACTGCCGAGGATGGTAAAAATGGTGCTGGTCAGCGCGCCAGTGGGCGTTCTGGTAAAGATTTAGTGGTTGATGTGCCGGTTGGTACGGTGGTTTATAAAGATGGCGAAGTTTTGGCGGATTTGACGTCCGACGGTGAAGAAACAATCATTGCCCATGGTGGCACCGGCGGTTTTGGTAATGCTCATTTTAAGAGTTCTACGCGTCAAACACCAGTGATTGCGGAGGTGGGCGAACCTGGTGAAGAATTTGAAGCTGAGTTAGAACTAAAATCCATGGCCGATGTGGGTCTAGTAGGGCTACCTAATGCTGGTAAATCTACTTTCCTTTCCGTGGTTTCAAATGCGAAACCAGAAATTGCTGACTATGCTTTTACAACTATTACACCAAATCTTGGTGTAGCTACGATTGATGGGCAAGATCTTTTGATTGCCGACATTCCAGGCTTAATTGAAGGTGCTGCCGAAGGCAAAGGTTTAGGGCACGATTTTTTGCGCCATGTTGAACGTACGGCGGTTTTGTTACATCTAGTGGATGTATATAATGACGATGCCGGTGAAGCTTATCAGACTATCCGTAGTGAACTAGAAAAGTATTCCGATTTGGTTTCTCGTCCAGAAGTAGTAGCACTGACTAAGTGTGAAGGCGTAGATGAAGAAATAGTTAAAATGCAGATGTCTGCGATACTCGCTAAAAACCCTGAAGCAAAAATCTTTACCATTTCTTCTCAAGCCCATCAAGGGCTAACTGAACTTCTCAGAGAGCTGAAAGATGTAGTAATAAATGAGCGCGAGAAATACCCTCGTTTGAGGAGCATGTTTGGCCACGGGCCAAACGCGCAGCGACTGAAGCCCGTAACGACGGGCCTGAAGGAGCGTTCTGAAAACGATGGGTATTCTCGCGACGATATTCCTACTATTTCCCTTGACGAAAAAGCTCTGAAAAACACTTGGCAGGTTGAAAAAACCGGTGAGAATAGTTTTAAGGTTACGGGTGAGAAAATTGAAAAATTTGCCAGAAAAACTGATCAAAGTAACTACGCTTCGGTTAATCGTTTGCGCGATATTATGAAAAAACTGGGTATCCGAGCAGAATTAACCAATCAAGGCGCAGAGCCTGATTCGGTGATAGAAATCGCTGGTAAAGAATTTACTTTAGTTGAAGATTATTAGTGAATATAATTGAAGTTTCCAACTGATGAAGCGGGGATGATAGAGCGGATAACGCGGTATGGTACACGGTAATTCATTTCGGTTACCACAATGGAACCATCATCATTAACGGCTTCTACATAACCAACGTGGCCGTACCAACCAGATGAAGTCTGGAAAACAGCACCGGCGGATGGAGTACGGTTTACTACATAACCATAGGCGGCGGCGTTACGAGCCCATGCGTTAGCATTACCAAGCTGAGATGGTAAATCTTGACGTTTGTACCAAGCCCATTGTGTACATTGACCACGGCCATAAGGACCGCCTAAGTTATAGAAGTATCCAACAACTTCAATGTTAAGTCGCTCTGAAGTGCTACCTAGATATGTGTAGGTATAAACCGTAGTAGCAGGTCTTCTAACTGGGGCCACGTACTCTGGACGTTCGGTTTCTGGTAAGGAACCACCGTTAATAAATAGTTTGCTGCCTTCGGTTAATTCGCCAATTTCTAGGTCGTTAAAAATGGTAATTTCTTCAACATTGGAGCCGTATTTAGAAGCAATAGATTCAACAGTATCACCAGATTTAACTGTATAAACGATACCTGATTGTTTTGGTAGATACAGGGTGGTGCCTGGTGAAACTCCAGTGGTTTTTAGACCGTTGGACCAACGAATTTGGTCGGTGGTAATGCCATATTTGGCGGCGATAGATTCCATAGTTTCGCCGTCGCCTACTACGTATTCTATAACCCATTCACGACTACCAACATCGGTGAGGTTGGGTTTTTCGGTTTTACCGACTGAAGTTTGGCCAGAATCATACATAGAAGTGGTCGCAACGTAATTGGAAGCGGCATCAGAGGCACTAGCGAGCCCTAAGGCATCAGATAAATCAGCAACTACGTATAGTTCGGACATTTGGTCCACGGACACGTTATTATTGCTGTTAGCGAAAATGTCTAAACTGAGGTTCGTATCGGAACTGCGTTTATCTAAAGTACCGACAAAAACTAATCCCAAAGTGATGACTCCCGTAATAATATACGGTAGGGCCGCTTTGAATTGCTTGATTTTTAACTTCTTTTTCGCTGTCATAGTGATACATTACAGAGGTCTTGGCAATGGCTGTGTATGTTCTGAATATGCTCTGCCTCTGTATGACTATAATACATCAAACCGTCGTCTCCTGTCAAGAAATAAAGATAAGTGGTATCCGATGGTTCAGCCACGGCAAGCAGGGCTGACAGACCTGGGTTAGAGATAGGGCCGCAAGGCAGACCCGCATAAAGCCTAGTATTATAGCAAGAATCTATCTTTAAGGCGCTTTGGTTATCGGTGTATGTTTCCCTGTTTGGATCAATGGTGTCAAGCGCGTAAGTAACTGTTACATCGCTTCCAAGAGGAATACCATCAGCTAAGCGCGATAAAAACACTTGTGCTACAGTGGGTTGCTCGGGCGCGCTGGCTTCTTTTTGGACCACTGAAGCAAGAGTTATGCCTTCATATAGCGATAAGCCCCTCTCTGAATATTTGCTTTCTAAATTGTTTTCGGAAATTACTTTGCCCATGGCAGAAAGATAAGTCTCTAATATTTCCTTAACTGTGGCGGCTCTATAAAATTCGTAAGTGTCTCCGTAGAGATAGCCTTCTAAAGTAGCTCCGGCGGGCCGATTCTTTAAAAAGTCGTAGTCATAGTCAGCACTAAAGGCTTCATTGACTTCTTCTGCCGAGTAGCCTTCGTTAATTAAATTAGCCTTGATATCATAAATGGTTTGACCTGGTAAAATTGTAAAATTAAAAACATCGGCGGTCATTAAGGCTTCTAGGCGGGCATATTCTTCGGCGCGTTGTTTGGCACGGATGTCTTTGATAATAAGAGCTCCACCAACGGCGAGTGCGGTAATTACGGCTATAATAATGATGCTAGTTGTCCATTTGGCGGCGTTTTTAATCTTGTGCCTAGTTTTTTTAGTATTTAGTTTCATTCTTTCTACTTCTTTTTCTATTAGGTTGATGGTTTCTTGGGGCCTGCGATCTGGCTGTTCGTAGTTTTCTATGTAATCTTCTAAGATAATTGTAGCAGCTTCGGCGTCTATGGCGCCTTTTTCGTAGGGTTTGCCGCGAGCTTTTAAGCGCTCTTCGGCTACTACGGAGGTTAAAGATTCATCTTGGAAACGGATTTTAACTCCGGGGACTTTTTCGGCAAGGGTTTTAGCAAAATTACGCACATAGACTGTCTGAGCGGTTTCGTTGCCTTCATTGCTGCGGGGTAGGCCTAGTACAAAGAACATAGTGTTGTGAAGGGCGGATAGTTTGGCAATCTGTTGCCACTCGGTGCCATCCACCAAAATGTAACCGACCGGCACCGCAATACGGGTGTCTGTGTCAATTCTGGCTACGCCAATGCGTTTTTCGCCGACATCAAGCCCCAGAATCCTCATCTTTTTTGGTTTCCTCGCTTTTGCTATCTTTTTCTTCCTTCTCTTCTTCCTCGGTCTTCTCTTCTATTTTTTCACCGTTTTGGTCCATTATTTCAAAGTTGACAGTAATTTTATTAGTATCACCTGGGATGGTCATAACCCATGGATATGATTTTTCAACTGATACGTCAATTACGTTATCAATGTCTTTAAGCTCGTGGATAGCATCGCCGATACCGCGGCCTTTGATTTTTTCTAATACATCACCTTCGGTGATTTTAGGACCTACGAAATATTTGGCTTTTAGTTTTCCAACGTAGCCGTCGGCTGTTTTAGCAAAGCTATCTAAGAATACATTTTGTATTTCATAAATCTTCTCATCGTTTTCTATTTTGGCTTTCGTGCGGATGTATTCTTCAAGCTTAGTTTGGTCAAGGATGAGGACGCTAACTGTGGTGGTAACTTCAACGGTTGGCGTGACGCCTTCTTTGACTTCTTCATCGGCAGCTGGAGTAGAGACGGCAGCGGAAGTAGATTGTGAAAAAGTGGATTCTAAAATGATACTGTCATCGGAGATTTTTTCGTAGAGTTCTTTCTTATTTTCTTCTTCACTGCCGGATTCTATTTTTTCTTTGGCCTTTTCTATATCGGATTGTTGGACTACGGTGATGACATTATCGGTGCCGCCAGACATAGAGTTTTCGGAGTAAGCAAAGACTGTTGCATTGGTATCCCAGCCAGTGCTGGAAGCGGCAATGTTGTACTTACTACCTGGTTCGCTTGCTATGACGGAAATTTTACCATTAATTCTACAGCCATATCTAACTAGTCCTTCAAAGTTATCTTTGTTTGCACATTCATTGTGTCCTTCGCCACTATATGAAAGAGTTTTGCTTTCTGTGGCCACGAAAGATAAACCAGAAATCGTGAAGATTTCGCCTGAATTAATTTGGACGATTGATCTTTTGTTTAGCGGGAAGTAGGCATAAACTAAAACTTCGCCGGTGGCTTTCTCGCCGGTATTTTTCTTGCCGGTGGCTTCAAATTCAACTTTTTGCTTCTTTTCAATCTTCTTTTCTTCTAGGTAAAACTTGCCCTCTTCGGCTTTTTCGTCTTCTATTTTATCCACAAAACTGATGCTTTCGGAAAATGGTTCAGAATCGGCCTTGATAGAAACGGTGACGTCAACTGCTGGCGCAATAGCAAAGGCCCATATTAAGAAAATGATTGCGAGTAAGAATACAATACAAATAGCAATGGTAGTTTTCTTGTGGTGGGCAATCCAGCTAATAAACTTGTTTTTATGCTGTTTCTTAGCTTTTTCTTTGGGCTTTTTCTCTTCTTCTGACTCATTTTCGGGCTCTTCTTCGGGTTCTTCTTCATCTTCTTCGGTTTCTTCTGGCTCTGCTTCAGGTTCATCTTCGGTTGCCGGTCCTTCTTCTGGTTCTTCTTCTGGTTTCTCGTCAAGGTTTTCTTTTAGCTCTTCTTTTGAAATAGCTTCAATTTCTGGCTCCGTGGATGGAATTTTGGGTGCAGATTCAAGATTTTTAGCTACTGGTAATTTAGTAGCGGCGGCAAGTTTAGTAATAGAAGGATCTGCCGAAACTATTACTACGCTTTTAGCGGCAGTTTTACCAGCTTTAGCGATTAGTTTGATATTAACTACACTACGAAACACGCCGGCTTTTTTAGGTGGAACGAGTGCGATGATTTTAGACTTTGAGTTTTCAATTTTGGTAATGATATCAGTGATATCATCCTCCGGTTCAATATAAATGACGTCTTTATTCATAAGTTAATTTTACCACATTTTATAAAGCTTGTGTTAAAATAAATATAAATGGATTTATTTAAACGCGGAAATCGTAAGAAAGTTGCTAACAACCAGTCCGCTTTAGCGGAGTTGGCTTTAAATGCGATTCATGATGGCGTGGTAATGACAGATAAATCTGGCGTAGTGCAGTTTATTAATCCAGCAGCGATTCGGATGACAGAATGTGGTAGTGCGGATAATGCGCGTGGTTTAGATTATGGTTTAGTGATTAAATTAGAGAGTAAAGAAGGCCGTGAGCTTTCGCCAAATGAAAACCCATTAATTCAGGCCATGAATACTGGGCAGCCTCTAGAGCCGTATCAGTGTAGTTTGATTGCTCTTAGTTCTGGCAAAAGAATCCCGGTGGCGATTTCGGCGTTGCCGGTAGAAGGTATGAGCCAAAACCGAATTATCACTTTCCGTGACATTACTAAAGAACTAGAAGAAGAGGGCGAGCAGACTGAATTTATTTCAACTGCCTCGCACGAGATGCGCACTCCCGTAGCTACAATTGACGGGTATTTGTCGCTCTGTTTAAATCCACAAACGGCTACTTTAGACGAGCGAGCGCGCGGATATTTGACTGCAGCGCAGGCGGCGAGCAAACATTTAGGGAAACTATTCCAAGATTTGCTAGATGTAACTAGGCTTGACGATGGCAAAATCAAGCCGCGTTTTGAACCGGTGGAAATGGTAAGTTTAGTCAGGCAGATTTCTAATGATTATGTGCAGCGCGCAAAAGAAGCTAAACTGAATTTTGTGTTTGGCTCAGGAGATGATCTTTCGTTTGGTGATGAGCGTAAAGTTCAGCAAGTGGCGTATGGTTTTATTGATGTAGATTTTTTGCGAGAGATTCTGGATAATTTGATTGAAAATGCTCTTAAATACACGCCGGAGGGTGGTTCGGTTTATGTAAATGTGCGAGGTGACGGCGATAAAGTTTTGATTAATGTCACTGATACCGGTATTGGCATTTCGGCAGATGATTTAGTACATGTATTTCAAAAGTTTTACCGAGCAGATAATTCCGACACGCGTACAGTCGGCGGTAATGGATTAGGACTATACTTAGTGAAGCAGCGCGCTGAGGTAATGGGTGGTAAAGTTTGGGCTGAGTCGGCGTTTGGTGAAGGTTCAACTTTTTATGTTTCCCTGCCGAGAATTACTAGTGATGAATATGAAAAACGTATGATTATGGTAAAAAATATGCAGATGCAGCAACAGGCAGCACAACAACCTGCAGCTCTGGTAGCTCCAGTGGCGCCCGCAGTGCCAGTGTCACAATTGGCGCAACAACCTGCTCAGCAGCCGGTAGCGCCAACGGCTCCAGTGGTTCCGGTGGCCCCAGTGGCTCCAGTAACACCGCAACCTGCAGCCCCAGCTTCGCAACCAGCACCGCAACCCGTGACTCCAGTAGCTCCACAACCAGTCTTTACGAACGTTCAAAATAATGCTAATATTAATTTAAATGGAGAAACGAAATGAGTAAAATAATGGTAGTAGAAGATGATGTATCTCTTCGCGAAATCTATAGTATCCGTATTGTGGCTGAAGGCTACGAAGTAGTTTCTGCTGGTGATGGCGAGGAGGCTCTTGCTGTAGCTGTCCGTGAAAAGCCAGATCTCATTTTAAGTGATGTAATGATGCCGAAAATTTCTGGTTTTGATATGTTGGATATTTTACGTTCTACACCAGAAACCGCTAACATAAAAGTTGTAATGATGACTGCACTTTCAGCAGAAGACCAGCGTCAACGCGGTGAAAGATTAGGCGCAGATAGATATTTGGTAAAATCACAAGTTGGAATTGAAGATGTAATTAATACAATTCATGAGGTGCTCGGCGATCGTGCGGCACCCGAAGCTGCACCAGCACCCGAGGCCGCTCCTACACCAGAACCCGCATCTACACCAGCTGCAGCTCCTGCACCAGAGGCCGCACCGGTTCCTGCACCTGAAGCTGCACCTATCCCTGAACCTGCCCCAGCTCCTGCTCCAGAAGTTCCTGCCCTAGAAGCAGTACCTCAACCGGAGGCACAAAATGAACAACCAGCTCAACCAGAAGCCCCAGCAGCTCCGGCTCAATAAGTTTTTAGCAGAAAGATTAGGTGTTTCTCGGCGTGAAGCCGATGAGCTGATTTTGGCTGGTAAGGTTTCTGTAAATGGCAACAAGGCCGAATTAGGGGGTAAAATTGACAAAAATGATAAAGTGTGCTATAATAATAAGGTAGTGCCTTTTCAGGCGCATTTCTTGTATTTGGCGTTAAATAAACCTGTAGGTTATGTTTGTTCGCGTCGTGCCCAAGGTGAGGCTAAGACGATTTATGAATTATTGCCTAAAAAATATCATCATCTGAAATCTGTAGGGCGGCTAGATAAAGATTCTTCTGGTCTTATTTTATTAACTAATGATGGTGATTTTGCTTTTAAAATGACACATCCTAAGTTTCGCAAGAATAAAGTATATGAAGTTGAACTTGATCAACCGTTAGAGCCTTTGCACCAACAAATGATTTCGGACTATGGCGTGGAGATTGGTGATGGCGCCTCTCAGTTTAAAATTATTAAGATTACATCGGCGGGTGACGGAGCTGGGGGGACCCCCACCGCGCGCAGCCGTCAGGCGAGCACGGTGGGGGAAACTGCGACGGCAGGACCCGCCGAGAAATATATAGTAATTTTGTCTGAGGGGCGGAATCGGCAAATCCGGCGTACGTTTGCGGCGCTTGGTTATGAAGTGACCAAGCTTCATCGTACGCAATTCGGCAAATACGAACTGGGGGATTTGCAATCTGGTAAATATGTTATAATAGAACCATGAGCACTATCTTAGCTTTAGATATTGGTACGGAATTTGTAAAGGCAGTTTTGGCACGCCCCGATAAAAAGGGTAATCTTGAAATTTTGGGTATCGGCAAAGCCAAGCAGACCGAGGGCAATATGCACGCTGGCGCAGTGGCAGATATTCCGGCCGTGGTTTCGGTATGTGAAGATGCTTTAGTGCAGGTTGAGGAGCAGGCGCACGAGCGTGCTTCGCTCACAGTAGTGGGGATTGCTGGCGAATTGATTAAAGGAAACACTACTACGGTAAACTATACCCGCAAAAATCCAAATAAGCCTATTACTGAAGCCGAGATGAATGAAATTATCAAAAAAGTTCAGCAAAAATCTGGCGAAGTAGCTAAAAAGACCGTGGCACTAGAAGTTGGTAATGACAATGTGGAAGTACGCCTAATTAATTCCGCGATTGTTTCTTTGACGATTGATGGTTATAAGATTTCTAATCCGGTCGGTTTTAAAGGTTCTGATATTATTATTCAGTTTTATACGGCTTTTGCGCCACTAATTCATGTGGCGGCAATTGAAAAGGTTTGTGCGGAGCTTAATTTGGATTTACTAACTGTGGCGGTAGAGCCGTTTGCGGTGTGTAGAGCATGTCTAGGTGACGATGTAGATTCCAATTTCTCTGGTGTGGTCATGGATATCGGTGGTGGTACTACTGATATTGCCGTAGTAGAAGATGGCGGTGTGGAAGGCACTAAAATGTTTAGTATTGGTGGGCGAAGTTTCACGCACCAAATCGCCGAATCTTTAGGTGTAGATTTTGACACGGCTGAAAATTATAAACTAGATTATGATACTGGCGAGTTAGACGACCGCGTGAAGTCAAAAGTTGAAACGGCACTTTCTCGCAATATCAGCGTGTGGCTAACTGGTGTAGAAGTAGCTTTAGAAGATTTTGAGAGTATGGGAAGTTTGCCAAGGAATATTTTGCTTTGCGGCGGTGGTGCTTCGCTTTCACTGCTACAAGAAACTTTGGCGGTGTCCGATTGGTATGAAGGTCTGCCATTCTCTCGGCGTCCGATTATTCATTTGATTGATGTAAGTGATTTGCCGAATTTGATTATCAAAAATGCGCCAGAACTAGATCATTCCTTTGCGACAGCTCTAGGGCTCCTTCGCGTGGGTGTAGATACGCTTGCCAGCGCACCAGAAGAGCATAAACTGCGCGCTAAAATTGCTAAATTATTACAAAACTAATCTAATACGGCTTTGATACGGCGAATGCCGGCGGCGGAGGATTCTTCTTTTTGGATTTTAAAGTGGCCAAGAACGCCGGTATGTTCTACATGCGGGCCACCGCAAACTTCGCGCGAGACTGGATTATTGAAATCACCAATAGTATAAACTTTGAGTTTCTCTGGGTATTTATCCCAAAATTGTCCGTGAGCTTTTAGGGTGTTTTTGGCATAATCTTTATCATATTCGTCGTAGACGACTGGTAAATCTGCTTTAATCCAATCGTTAACTTGGTCTTCTACGGTTTGTTTTTCTTCTGGCGTGAGCTTGTGGTCACAATTAAAGTCAAAACGTACTCTGTCGGCGGTAATATTAGAGCCTTTTTGGACAATGTCTTTACTGATGTGCTTTTGCAAAGCTGCAAGCAGTAAATGGGTGGCAGTGTGGTATTTAATAGTTTGTTCGCCATGATCTTCTAGGCCACCTTTAAACATACCTTTAGAGGCAGTTTGGCTGCGTTCACGTTGTTCTTTTAAGGCTTCTTCAAATTCTTTTAAGTAGTTTTCGGTGAGTTTAATTCCCTCGCGATAGCATTCCTCAACGGATAGTTCCATTGGGAAGCCGTAAGTATCTTGAAGTTTAAAGAGATCATTTCCGGAAATAACCGTATCGTTTTTAGTCATCTTGCGAAGTTCTTTTAACCCGCGATTTAGAGTTTTTCTAAAGGCGGTTTCTTCATTAAGCATGACTTCTAGAGCAGTTTCGCGGTGGGTAAGGATGGAATCTGGTAAATCTTGGTAGTTTTCGGCTACGATTGGGACGATTTCGGATAAGAAGTTGTCTGAAATACCTAAGTCTAGAGCTCTCAAAATCGCCCGGCGTAGCAGCCGGCGCATAGCGTAACCTTGGGTTTTATTGGATGGGACTAAACCCTCAGCGGCGAGTAGGTACGCGCCACGGATATGGTCGGCAATGACGCGCATTTCGTCAGTGTTGTTTTCATAAGATTTGCCGGAGATTTGTTCTAGTTTATCAATGATTGGTTGCATGAGGGAGATTCTAAATACGTCAAATGAATCAATAGAAGCTGCAGTGATGCGTTCCAAACCGGCGCCAAAATCTACGTTCTTTTTTTCTAGTTCGCTAAACGAGCCGTCTTCGTTACGGCGATATTGCATAAAAACTTGGTTGCCGATTTCCATAAATCTGGCACCGTCGCTGGCGGGGTGGGCGAGGCCGTACTTGGCTTCGTCTTGTTTGTCTTCGCCAAAATCGTAAAATACTTCAGAGTCTGGGCCACATGGGTCGCCGATAGGTGTAGTTTCGCAACCACCACCACGGCTCCACCAGTTTTCGTGGTCGTCGTAAAAGAATATTCTTTCGCCGGGTTTGATTCCGCGTTTATCGCCGGCTTTAGCAGTGCCGATTTCGGCGATTTTGGCTTCTATGCCGGCTTCTTCAAAGACTTTTTGCCAGATTTTAGCGGATTCGGTATCTTTAGGAATACCGAATTTTTCGCTACCAATAAAACATGTAACATAAATACGCGAAGGGTCTAAACCGACTTCTTTTGTTAGAAAATCGTAAAAATTGCGAATTTGCTCTTCTTTAAAATAATCGCCTAACGACCAGTTGCCGAGCATCTCAAATACAGTGGTGTGACGTGGGTCGCCAACATCTTCAATATCTTGAAGACGCATGGACGGTTGAGAGTCGCAAAGTCTTTTGCCGAGCGGGTGCTCTTTACCGAGCAAATATGGCAAAAGTGGCTGCATGCCGGAGCCAGTGAAAAGTGTGGTAGGGTCGCCCTCTAACACGAGTGGGGCGGGCTGAATAATCTTGTGCCCTCTTTCCTCTTGAAATTTTAAAAATTTTTCGCGAACTAAATTTGCATCCATAGCTTTTATTATATCATAAAACCTAAGAATATAATTTAGCTCTTGCACTTTTTAAAAATTATGCTAAAATAAGCTTAAGTATAATTAATAAAAAGGAATTATTATGGCACAAGCAAAAAAGAAAACCGCAACAAAAACCGCCAAAAAAGCTGCACGTCCACAAGCTCGCAAGAAAGCTTGCACTCGTACTGCTAAAAAACAAGGTATTGACCGTTCTGACAAGATGCACGTCTATATCGTTACAGTCATGGCGATGATTGCCGGTATCTTACTCTGCGCAAATGCTGCAATGATGATTGTTTAATAGATAATACCGCCGCCTAGGCAGATTTCGTTATCGTAAATTACAGCAGATTGCCCGGAAGCGGGACGTTTGATTTCTTTTGCAAAGCTTATAGTTTTGTCAGTGATTTTTGCTGGGATTAGTGGAGCTCGGTGACGTAAGCGTACCAAGACTTCTTTTTCGTGGAATTTTTCTGTAGTTCTAAAGAATACATCTTTTAGTTTTAATTCCTTAGTCCAGAGGTTTTTATTGTTGAGATCTTTTGAAACATATATGATGTTGTTTTTGATATCTTTTTTGACCACATAATAAGGTAAGCCGTCATTCACCACGCCTTTTTCGCCATTTAGATATAAACCGTGGCGTTGGCCGATAGTATAAAACACGGCGCCCTCGTGGTAGCCGAGAACTCTATCTGATTCGGCTTCGCGGATTTCACCTGGTTTAATTTCAATGTAGTTTTTGAGGAAATCTTTCATGCCAACTTCGCCTACGAAACATACGCCCATGGATTCTTTTTTATAGGCGTTATGCAGGCCTTTTTCTTTGGCGAGCTTTTTGACTTCGGGTTTTGTCATACCACCAATTGGAAAAATTGTGTGGGCCAAAGCTTCATCCGATATACGATATAAGAAATAAGTTTGGTCCTTGTTTTCATCTACGGATCTTGTAAGGGCAATACCGTTTTTACGAGCATAATGCCCCGTAGCGATAAAATCGGCGCCGGCTTTAATTGTTTTTTCGTAAAATAATTTGAATTTGATTTCTTGATTACACATAATGTCTGGGTTTGGCGTGTTGCCGTGGCGGAATTCTTTTAGCATGTATTCCACGACTTTTTCACGGTATTCTTTTTCAAAATCCCAAACCTCAAATGGGATGCTTAGTTTAACTGCTACGCGTTTAGCATCGGCGAGATCTTCGGCCCACGGGCATTTCATACCAGGTAAATCTTCGGACCAGTTTTTCATATAAACACCAACAACATTATAGCCTTGCTCTTTTAAAAGCAAAGCTGATACGCTTGAATCAACGCCGCCGCTCATCCCTACATATACAGTCTTCATAAAAATATTATAACATAAAATGCTAATTATTAAAAATGGTTTTTGGTTGGGATGAAGATGACACCGTCACTGCTAATCCTACTTACTCACCTGGGGATACCATTACTCTGGAGCCTACTCAAGCTAATGCAATTACACTAATATAGAAGGTAATCCACAGGTAACTGCCGATGCCGATGGGAATATTATTTCATTTGAATATAGAAGTATTGGTACTAATGGTATTACCTTTATATGCTGGGTTTACTTTCTATTGCTATAGTAATCAGTATTTTTATCTTGATGCTTCAACTTCGTCTTCAATTACTGGGACTAGCTTCGTTTCTCATATCAACAGTAGCGGTTGGCGAGTACAATCTAATCAAGAGCAAACCTTCATTCTAGATATTACTTATACTCCGGCACCGAATAAGAGTATTTCTGTGACATTTACTCCAGTCCGTTCTGGATCGGGTAGTTTCAGTAGCAATAACTCTAATCTAATGGCTTATATCCCAGATAGCTTAGAAAATGCCACTATTATCTTGAGTGGTACTGGTATAGATAGCTCAAAAGATTTATCTAATGCAACGATTTATGAATTTAGTGTGACAAAGCCTTAATTCTTTTGTATTCGTTTTTAATTGTTTCGTTGATAATATCGGCGGCTTTATGGATTTGTTCTTCAGTATTAGTTTCGCCAAGAGTAATACGAAGTGAACCGGCAATTTGTTCGTCTGTTAAGCCGATAGCCTTTAGAACATGTGAACGGACGCCTTTAGAAGCGGCACAGGCGGCGCCGGTGGCTACAAATATATCTTTTTCTTCAAGAAGGAACACTAATCGTTCCGCATCTATACCATTATAGCATAAAACTATAAAATTGTCAAGAGAGTGCTTACGGTTAATTAACTCATAGTCTTTTAGTTCGGCAAGTAGAATTTTGCGCCAGGTAGTGTATTTTTTACGATTACCATTTAGATGTCCTTTAGCTAGCTCGGTGGCTTTAGCAAATCCAATTACTCCGGGAACGTTTTCAGTGCCAGATCGCAAACCTTTTTCTTGGCCGCCACCAGCTACAAGTGGATGGAGCTTGGCGTCATGAGATACATATAGAGCGCCTACACCTTTAGGACCATATATTTTAGCGGAATTAATTGTTAGTAAA
Organism: Candidatus Saccharimonadota bacterium; assembly: GCA_017533605.1. GTDB lineage: Bacteria > Patescibacteriota > Saccharimonadia > Saccharimonadales > Saccharimonadaceae > Nanosyncoccus. The sequence continues at coordinate 47,269 of JAFWKF010000003.1, forward strand.
TCTACACCGAGTCTAGCTACGCTTATATCTAGTAAGTTTAGTGCTTGGGAAGCATCCGAGTGCAGCAACAATTGAGTTTTAACGCCACGCTTCATGCGATTGAGTTTGGTTTCGCGAATAATACTAGCAATTTCCGCTAGCGGTTGTACAGTACCAAGTTCATTATTAGCAAGAGCAACCGAGATGAGTTCGGTTTGGTCGGTGATTTTGGACTTCAAATCATTTAAATCAATTAAACCGTTTGGTAAAACTTTAATGGGTTTACCGCCTAGATTTTTAGCAACGGCGCGCACCGAATCATGTTCAGTTTCTAGATATAGAATTGCACCATTTTTATTGACGCTTGTGAAAGCGAGATTATTAGCTTCGGTGGCGCCAGCGGTGATGATGAGATCAGATGCTTTGGCACCGATGGCGTGAGCAATGGTGGCCTTAGCGGCTTCATATTCGCTGGCTACTTTTTTGGCTGGTAAATATGCAGCGGAAGGATTAAAAAAGTCGTCCGTAAAATACGGCTCCATGGCTTCTTTAACTTTGGGAGCAACTGGTGTTGCCGCCGCATGGTCCAAATAAATCATAAAAATATTATAACACTTTTATTCACTTTTTACAAACTTATACTCTTTGTCATCAGCCTTTAAGGTTAGTTCTCCTTTGGCTTGATTTAGAGTATACTCGTATTCGTTGTTTAGAGTGTAGAGCCAGTCGGTTTCAATTAATAATTTGCCGTCTTCTATTGCCCAAATGAAATCATAATCATTGGTATGATTGTTGGTAGTGAGAGTCCCTTTGCCGACTTCTGTAAATTGCCAAATAACGCCTGAGTTGCCATCTATACAGTTGGCTTCGCCGGCGCCGACAGTTTCTTCTTCGCTAACACAATTGGTTTCTTCGTCTAAAGCCCAAGTGCCGATTTCTACTAAATACTCACCGTCTGCTATGGCTGGGGTTCTAGTAAAAGTGATGACTATATATATAATTCCCGCAATTAATACCATCAGGCCTACGATAAAAGTAATAATGGAGATCTTAAGTTTCTTTGGTTTTTTGGCTTTCTTTGGTTTCTTTGGTTTTTCTTCTTTTTGGGGCTTAGCGTTAGCCTCTGGCTTAAAAGCTTCTGCGAGCTCTTCTGGTGTAACAATATCCTTATTCTTTTCCATAGTTTAATTTTAGCAATAGCATTTTAATTTGACAAGTTAAACAGTTCCTCGGCATTTTTGGTGGTTTGTTGTCTTACGGTGTCAAAGTCTGTTTCTAGTTTGGTACTGAGCCACTCGGCAATCTCGCGAATAAATGCCGGCTCGTTGATCTCTCCGCGAAATGGTACTGGTGCTAAAAATGGCGCATCGGTTTCTAGGATGATGCGTTCTAGCGGTGGGGTGGGTAAAGTTGAATAGGTCGCTAAACCATTAACACCGATATAGAATTCAGTTTCGTTTAAAATGCGTTTTAGGACTTTTTTGCTGTCGGTAAAAGAATGTACGACACCACGGACTTTTGGGAAATTACTAATGACGGCGAAGAAATCGTTGAATGCTTCACGAACGTGGAATGACACAGGTAAATAACTATCTACTGCCAGCTGTAGCATCTGTTCAAATAGTTTTATCTGCGCCTCCCGATTAAAACCTTCATAATGATAATCTAAACCGACTTCTCCGATAGCTACGAGTTTATCTCGTTCGGGGGCGCGTCCGGCCGGCCCATCGCCATGGGCGGCCGGCGCTACTCCTCGGCTTGCCAGCCTCCGGACCCCCCTTCGCTGAGACAAACTCGTGGCATTGGCAGGATGCACCCCATATGTCCAATATATATTATTATGGTTATTTGCAAAGTCGCGTGCTGCGAGAGAGTCTTCGTGTGAAGTGCCGATACAGATGATTTTATTAACACCTGCTTCTTTGGCGTGTTTAATCATTTCCTCCGCTTGTTCGCTGGAGAAGAATTCGCGGTCGTGTAAGTGGCAATGCGCATCAATTAAGTTATTCATCATCATATGGTACCATATCCTCCACCACTCTGTTAGAAACTAGGTAGTCTTTAAACATTTGCAAGGTAATGCCATATCTCTGGAGATAAGCGGCTTCGCCAAGACGTAGATCGTTGAATAATCTGAGCGGGATACCAATATCAGCGAAGTCTGCATAGGTGTATAGGTTGTTTGGATCGGAGATGAATTCTGCACGATTAGATGGCCAAGTTACGTTTTCGGCAAATCCGTAGAAGTTAGATGTAATTACATAACCGTTAGTGGTGAGAAATTCATCAGAAATAATATTGTAATAAGTACTTGATGTGACGTAGTAGACATTTACTTCTTGATTAATCGTTTCAATGTTGGTCACCGTTACTGGTGTTAATTGATCGTCTATGACTTTATATACTCTTGTGCCTACTCCAAATCTACTGGAGTCATCTACAGAAACGAATTCGTTGGCGTCAACATCAAAGATACCGTGCCAGCTCGTAGTACCTAGTGTGGAACCATCGCTAAAGGTGGTTAATTGATAATTCGGCATTACGCTTGATTTTTCAATTCTAGCTGGGTGGACGTAGCCAACAGTACCAGTTTCGTGGTTCCAAACTACTAGCCAATCGCTATAAGTAATATCTTCAATAGGCTTAGTGGTTCGTCTGCCATTTTCGTCTAGTACGGCAATCATGGTGCCTTCAATGAGACAGCCACTAGATGGACAGGTTGCTGTAATTTCAATATTACCAGTAACTCCTGAAATTTCTACCACACCACCACTATAAGTAAAGTTGGTTGTAGTTTGTCCGTTTACTTTTACAGTAACATCGCTTTTACTTGTTGGGGCATCATAATTGTTATTTGGCGAAATTGTGCCTCGGTAGGTTCCGCCGGCTCTGACGGTGTTACCAGAGTTATTAGTCAAACTACCGTTCGTAATGTTGCCAGCGATTGTATATGCCCAGCTGAGCGATACATTGCCAGTACCAGAAGCTGGTCCTGGATCGGTGTTTGCGCCATTAATTTGAGACTGCGAGGCGGTGTTGCCTTCATCATCAAAACCAACCACTACAAAATTGTAAGTTCCGTCAGAGATGTTATTAAGAGTGTATGAGTTATCAAGGCCACTAATTCCGGTTGCTACTCTGGTACAGGTGTTGTTTTGGCATCTATAAATGCTATAACTTGCCACGCCAACGTTATCTGTGCCAGTCCAGCTGATAGTAGCTTGGCCATCAACTGCATTGTTTCTAGTGATTGACACTCCGCTGATAACCGGGGCTTGAGTATCTACATATGTCGGGTCCTTATCTACTTTAATATTTACTTCACCAACATTAGTATAAGTATTGTCATAAGAGATAATAATGCCAGCAGTGGCTGTTTCTGAGGCAAAGGCTGCGCCACTAGCTTTCTTCATGTAGAAAGTGTATGTTCCGGTAGTTTCAGCGGCGATGGTTTGAGTACCTAGTGGCTGACCGCTGCTATTTACAATTTCAAAATCAGAACTTAAGGATTCAATTGTGAAGCTTTTTTGTTCTTCAAATGTACTTTCTACATTTATTTGGAATGAAGTCAAGGTATTATTCCCGGACAAATCCCCAGTATTACTGCCATTAATACTACCAAGAATACTCGGAACTTTCTGGTTAACTGGTTCAACCTCAATGCCGCCCTCGGCACTGTGCTCGCCTGAAACGTAGTCGGTTTCAAGGATGATATTAAACGACACGGATGAATTTGCGGGTATAGTATCTCCTACGGCGATACCGCTCAATGAATAAGTGATATCGCGTACTTCAGTTGGAGAAATACGAAGGGTTAAGTTTGAAGCGGGCGCGGTAAAGGTATAGTCATCATCGGTAGAGTTTGTGACGGTTAAGCGATAAGTTGCTTGAAGAGTGCTAGTATTGTCTAGGCCGCCCAAGAAAGTAAGGTCAAAATTAATCTCACCAGTACTCTGATTTATAGATGGGTTTGGCGTACCATTTACGTTAATGCCAGAGACATAAGAAATGTTGGTAATTCTAACATCGCCAGTCTCAATATACTCGTATCCATTAGGAATAGTATAGGTTAATCCGAGTGATGGGACGTTTACTACTACATCCACTATTCCATAGTGGTGAGCAGCAGTGTTACAGGTAATTACTAGGACGCCGGTGCTGATACTAGTGCTTTGTGATGTACAAGTACTGCCGCCGATAGTTACACTAACATTTGGCGGGATAAAGCTTGCTTGAAGAGATGTAGTAATAGTAACTGTAGTGCCACCTGCTTTTGGACCAGAAGTCGGCGAGATAGTTGCTTCACCACCTGGTACGTCGCTGGCGTTCCCTATGACATGATATTCTACATTAGTCTGGTAGGTACCTGGGTGGGTTAAGACGTCTGCGCCAAGTCTTGCGCCATAGTATATGTTAAAACTATCGTTGCCACTGGAATTAGTGACGGTTCTGATTAATGTATAACTTGGCCCGACATCGTATTTAGCGTAAGTACTGCTAGTGGATGGAGTGCCGGCGGTGTATGAATTACTAAAGTTATTAGTTGGTAGACCTGTGGTGCTGCTTGGAATGCCAAAGCCCCAATTGTCTGAACTTAGGGTTGTAGCGGTGCTAGGAGTGGCGTTAATTTGCGAAATTGAAGGACTAGAAGAGCCACCGCCCACCAACAATAAAGTACCACCAGATGTATCACTCGATGGTATGTTGGCATAGACTTTGTATTCGGAGAGGCCACCGGTCGTAGCAACAGTTAGCGTTCGCATTGTGCTGACATACATGTCTTGACTCCAATCCGTAGGCACGACATTAATCGCTGCGGATTGATTTTGCATACTGAGTGTTGCCGTTTTACTGGGGTCGATGGTAGCAAAAACACTACCGTCTAACTTCAATAAAAGTATCAACAGTAACGCTGCTGTCGCAAATATTATTTGCTTCAAAACAACTCGGGTTTTTCCACATCTCCTTATATGTATACTATACACCCTATTTTATAGTATAACAGGTTATACAAGTGCTAACAATAAGCTTTTTAGCTTTTTTGAAAAAAGTTGTGGATAACTTTAAACGCGGTTTTCGCGCTTCCTTTTTATAGGATCAAGTTGGCGTTTGCGAAGTCTCAGAGATTGTGGTGTAACTTCCAAAAGTTCATCGTCTAGCAAGAAATCTAAACATTGCTCTAGCGAGAGTTGAGTATATGGTGTTAATTGAATAGCGCCATCAGAAGCGTGTGTGCGCATATTAGTAAGTTGTTTTTCGCGGCAGATGTTAATATCAATGTCTTCTTTTTTGTTAGAGAGTCCTACGATCATACCTTGATAAACTGCAGCGCCAGGTGGGATAAACAGGATACCACGAGCTTGGGCAGAATCTAGAGCATAGGCGGTAGAAACACCGGATTCAAACGACACGAGTGCGCCGTTTCGCTCAGGTTTATATTTAGAATCCACTGGTTTATAGCCATTAGGAATACTAGACATAATTACTGTACCTTTAGTAGCTGTGAGTAGGTTGTTGCGGAGTCCGATTAAGGCAGCGGTAGAGATTTCATAAACAAATCTAGTGGTACCACTAGTAGTGATTTCTTGAGATTTTAGTTCGGCTTTTCTAATACCTAACTCTTGAGAAACTGCGCCGACGAATTCTGGTGAGACTTCTATGGTTAAATCTTCTATTGGCTCACATTTGATTCCGTCTATTTCTTTATATACCACTTCGGGACGACCGGCTTCTAGTTCATATCCTTCGCGACGCATAGTTTCAATTAAAACCGATAAGTGTAATTCTCCGCGCCCAGATACTTTGTAACCTAAGCCGTCTGGTTGAATTTTGAGCGCAATATTGGTTTCTAACTCTCGTTCTAGTCTTTCGGCAATTTGTCGCGAGGTAGTAAATTCGCCCTCACGTCCTTTTAGCGGTGAGGTATTTGGACCAATGTATATTGAGAGAGTCGGAGCTTCAAGTGTGATACCAGGAAGAGCTTCTGGGTTCTCGCCAGTGGCGATGGTGTCGCCGATATTGGCTTCGGAAACACCTGTGATGGCAACGATGTCGCCAGCGATTGCTTCGGAGACTTCTTCTTTGCCGAGGCCGCGATAAGAATAAAGCCTATCTATCTTGGCTCGCCTCTCAACGGGTCCTGACGTCAAAATTTTCACACTTTGGCCTTTTTTGAGTTTGCCGCGGAAGATTTTGCCGATGCAGTATTTACCGAGGTAGTTGTCGCCGGCAAGGGCGGCCACTAGGAGCTGTGCCGAATCAGAATCAGAATCCACATTTGGCGCTGGTATATCATTGATAATTGATTCAAAAATTACATGTAAGTCATCGTCTAGGTCTGTAGTTTTGCCGGCTTTGCCTTCGCGAGCGATTGCATAATAAACTGGGTAAAAGAGTTGAGATTCGTCAGTGGCAAGTTCTAAGAATAAGCTTTCAATTTCAGAAAGAACTTCATTGATGCGGGCGGCTGGCTTGTCAATTTTGTTAATTATGACCACTGGTTTTAGATTAAGTTCTAAAGCTTTTTGTAAGACAAATTTGGTTTGCGGCATTGGGCCTTCTTGGGCGTCTACAATTAGTAATACGCCATCGGCCATATTTAAAGTACGTTCTACTTCGCCGCTAAAATCAGCGTGGCCTGGTGTATCAATGATGTTAATTTTGTAACCATCGTAATAAACACAGGTTTGCTTGGCGGTGATAGTGATTCCCCGTTCGTGCTCTTGATCCATGGAATCCATGATCAGAGTTTGATTCATTTCGGCTTGATTATCGCGAAAAGTATGGGACTGCTTTAAAAGTCCATCTACGAGCGTGGTCTTGCCGTGATCAACATGTGCAATAATTGCCACATTCCGAATTTTATCTTTGTTTAAAGTCATAAATTTTATTATAACACTTTTTTTGCATAAATTCAATGATAAGTGTTATAATAATCTTATGTCAAGAAAACCTACAATGTATGAACCTGAACGCTGCTGGGTGGGGGATGTGCAGAAAGTTTCTTATAAAACTCGTGAAGAAGCGGAGCTAGCAGCCAAAGTTGCCGAGTATGACCATAAAATTAGTGGGTTAACTGTTTATAAATGTGAATATGGAGACCACTGGCATCTTAGTTCTGGCCAGTATTAGGTGCTTTAGGAATTAGTACTTCGTTATTTTGATTATTAGCTTCAGTAAGTATTATATTGACCGGTTCGCCACGATAATACTTTGCAAGTGGCGACAGAGTTAAAATGTTTTCTTTTTCGTAGTCTAGTTCGCCGATTGTAATTTCGTTTTCTAGAGTTAAACCCATTACTGTGTCGTTGATGACAACAACTGCTTGCGTACCAGTATTCTCAAAGCTCACTTTAATGTCGCCATTTTCTAGGTGGGTAATTTCTTTGATTTCAAGCGTAAAATCTCGGTGCCCTTCGCCTTCTTCTACTGGCGGCAGGGTTTCGTATTTTTCTATGATGTAGTCAGTTAGCAAATTTAGCTCATTTAAATTGGTAATAACTTTGCCGTTAGTGGCAGTCGCGAGTTCTTCGTAGTCGCTGCTGACGCCGGGTTTCGTGATGATATAAAAATTAACTGGGTCAATTTCTTTACTGAGACTAATGACCTCCTCAATACTTATACCATCTCTGTCTGGTGAAAGAAAGTTTGCGTCAGTTAAAACAACTAACGATTTGGTGGCGCCTTTTTTCCATTCTAAAGCTTTCATAGTATTAAATGCGGCAGAAAGTAATGATTCGGGCGTATCGCCACCGCCGTCCGCATGAATGTTATTTAGTTCGGATTCAAATAATTCTAATGTGCAGGTATCAAAACTACAATGTTCTACCGGCTGGTAGGGATCATTTAGATCGCGGTAATCATAGAGCGCAACTCGCCCGCCGGAAGCTAAGGTTTGCTCAGCTAGTCTTAGAGCCTCAGTTTTATATGAGTCAATTAAGTCAGACATTGAGCCAGTGGAATCTATAAGGATCACTGTATCGTGCGATGAAGTAATATGATTTTCTATGCCAAAAGTTTCAGCGATTTTTGTAAAAATGACTTTTGAGGCGTCTTCGTACAATGCATCTGAAATATATGCCGTGTGGTGACCGAGGTTAAAATACGAACTACAGAAAAGATCGTGTTTATTGCACCAGGTTCCAACTTTGTTTTTTAAGCTTTCAGGACGATATGGCACGTAGCCGCCAAGTAGTCCCTTGTAAGCTTGGCAGTCTGGAACGTAGGCACGATAGTCAGAAAGGTTTTTGCTACTGCAAGCATCTGGTGAAGGGCCTTTCCCTTCTGGTAAATATATTTTTGGATCGCCAAAAGTAGCAGCGTAAATAATTTTATTTGCGTTTAGTTTTTCTAAAGCTTTTGATACTACCATGGCGCCTTGCGAATATCCACCAATTACATATTTGGTGTTAGGACATTCGTTGTTAACTAATTTGATTAAGTTTTTAACGCCAGTATTTACACTGTCGCCGAAAGCGTATGATTCTCCAGCACTGACATATGCTTCAATTGCGACGCGTAGATTTTCTGCACCAACACCTATAGCTGGATAATCTAAGTCGGTAAATCCGTAATCCAAACTAGTAGTTTTTAATTTTTCTTCAATGGTGGATTTAAACTCTAAATAATTTGCATCGGTATTATGTTCGCCGCCAGAGCCGCGTGCGAAAACGACTCTTAGTTCTGGACAGTTTTTAGCAGTGGTAGTTTGTTTTGGTAAATACGCGCTAAAAACAAGCGCTAGAATTAAAACTAAATAGCGGATTTTTACTTTTTGTTTTTTCGCGCACCCTTTTTTAATATGGATTTTTCCTCGCATATTTTTACTCCTTTTTTAATTGTGCGGGGATTATAGGCACACCCAAAAGTAAATATCAACCCCCCACCTATTTTTCATGCTATAATAGGGGTATGAATGATAAGAAACAACAAGAGTGGGATGAATATTTCCTAAAAATTGCCGAAACGGTTGCGCTTAAATCTAAAGACCCGTCATCAAAAATGGGATGCGTGATTGTAGATAAAAACAAGCGTGTGGTATCGCTTGGATATAATGGCATGATTCAAGGCGCCGATGAGTCTAAAATGACTCTAGACGAGCGTCCAATGAAATATCGTTTTGCAATTCATTCGGAAATGAATGCGGTTTTGTTTTCATATCAAGATTTGACTGGTTGTACAATTTATAATCGTGTAGCTACTTGTGACAATTGTCTTAAATATTGCTTGCAGGCCGGGATTAAAAGATTTGTCTATAGAGAACTTCGTGTGCATTCGCATTCTACCGACCCAAAGAATTCTATGACTAATGTAGAAAGTGATGAGGCAGTAATTAGAATGCTAACCTCCATGCCAGAAGTTAAGACTCTAAATATAACTAACGGTAAAACTTACATTGAAGATATTTTAGATTCATATCCAAAAGATTCTGAGGAATACAAGAGATTGGTTAAGTGGGTATAGACGGGTCTGATGGTTTAGACGGGTGACGGCTTTGGAAGGGGCCCCCAAATATTTTGCGTAAGCAAAATTTTGGGGAGGGAGAAAAGCCGGCAGGACCCGTCTAGATTACCGTCACCCGTCTGGTCACCAGTTAATCTCTTCCATGCCGTGAGATTTTAAAAAATCATTGCATCTCGTGAAATGATGATTGCCGAAAAATCCGGCGTGGGCGGAAAGTGGAGATGGGTGCGGCGATTCCAAAACCAAATGTTTAGTTGTATCAATTAAGGATTTTTTATTGCGTGCATCTCTACCCCACAAAATAAAAACTAAATGAGGTCGGGTTTGGTTTAAATACTCAATTGTGGCGGTGGTAAAAGTTTCCCACCCTTTGCCGCGATGCGAGCCAGCTTTGTGCGCTTCTACGGTTAAAACTGTGTTTAAAAGTAGCACGCCTTGTTTTTGCCAGTTTTTTAAACTACCACGCGGGTTGGCGTGATGGCCAATATCATTATCAATTTCTTTGTAAATATTAATTAACGATGGCGGGATGGGCTGCGAATTTGGTACAGAAAAAGCTAGGCCTTCGGCGGCGCCGGGTGTGTGATATGGATCTTGACCTAAAATCACAACTTTCACTTCGTTTAAGTCGGTGGTAAAAGCCGAAAAAACTAATGATTTTTTTGGAAAAATAGTTTTAGTTTCGTATTCTTGATGCAAGAATTCTGACAATTCTTTAAAATAAGGCTTGTCAAACTCACTTTTTAAAAACGGCTTCCAACTCTCGTGCATGTTATAATTGTATCATGTATATAGTAATTGAAGGACAAGATGGTACTGGCAAATCTACGCAAGTAAATTTGCTGGCGGATTATTTCAAAAACCAAGGAAAAGAAGTGGTGATGATGGAAGAGCCGGATGGTGATCTTCCGCAAGCACATGATTTACACGATATGATTTTGTCACGAGGTTATACATTGGAACCTTTAACCAATGTGTTGTTATTTACAGCTGCACGAGTTGAATTATGGAAAAAAATCGCCGAGCCAGTTTTAAAACGTGGCGGGATTGTTATTTCGGCACGTAATTATTGGTCTACGCTAGCTTATCAAGGCTATGGCGAGGGTGTATCGCGTAGTAAGATTATCCGCATTACTAAAGATTTGTTGCCAGAAAAATATTTTAAACCAGATCTTGGTTTTATTATGGTGGTGAGTGATGAAGTACGCCTCGCTCGGCAAAAAAATCGCGGTAAGGCCACAGAAACATTTGAAGCTAAACCAAATGAATTTCAACAAAGAGTTAATGCGGCTTATCCAAAAATCGCTAAAGAATTCAATTTAAATATTATTGACGCTTCAGGCACAATTGAAGAGATTAATCAGCAAATTGTGAATTATATAACTCAGCATAAAAGCCATTCTGCTTAAGCAGCGATTCGTGGTCGCCTTGTTCTACAATATTACCATCACGCATGACTAGAATTAAATCGGAATTACGAATCGTGGAGAGTCGGTGTGCAATTACGAATGAAGTGCGGCCACTAGTTAGTTTTTCAAATGAGTCTTGGATTAACTGCTCGGTGCGAGTATCAACGTTTGATGTGGCTTCGTCTAAAATCATCATTGGTGGGTTAGCAATCATGGCGCGGGCAATGGTGAGCAATTGTTTTTCGCCAGCAGAAATATTGTCAGAATCTTCTGAAATTGGCGATTTGTAGCCTTTTGGCAAGGCTTCTACAATATGATCCACATTGCTGGCCTTAGCAGCTTTTCTGATATCATCTAAACTAGCGTCTTGTTTGCCATAGCGTAAGTTTTCTTCAACGGAGCCAGAAAAGAGCCAAGTGTCCTGAAGTACCATGCCAAACATTTTGCGAACATCGGCACGTTTCATGTCGCGTGTAGGAACGCCGTCAATGGTGATATAGCCAGAATCCGGATCATAAAAACGCATGAGCAAATTAATAATTGTGGTTTTGCCGGCGCCAGTGGGGCCTACAATTGCAACTTTCATGCCAGGTGTAACTTTGACTGAAAAATCTTTAATAATTGGTGTGCCTTTATTGTAGCTAAAATTGACATCATGAAATTCAACTTCGCCTTTAACTTTTGCAATTTCTTTGGCTGGGTCACTATCTGGCTCTTCTTCTGGTTCGTTTAAGAATTCAAAAATTCTCTCGCTGGCGGCCAGAAGCGATTGAATGACTGATGTAGATGACGCGATTTCGGTGATTGGGCGATTAAAGCGCGAAACGTATTGAATAAAGGCTTGAATGTCGCCGATATTAATACGGCCCTCTACGACAAAGATGCCGCCTAAAATACAAATTGCGACATAGCCGAGATTAGTAAAGATGTGTGTAATTGGGAAAGAAAGTGAGGAGAAGATTTGAGCTTTGCGTGTGACGGTGGCGAGTTTTTCGTTAGTGGTGGTGAAGTCTTCTAATGCAAGCGGCTCGTAGGAATTCGCTTTAATAATAATTTGTCCGGAATAATCTTCTTCGGTTTTACTATTTAATACGCCAAGGGTGTTTTGTTGTTCGCGGAAGTATTTTTGTGCAAAATGCATAATTCTACCGACTACTAATACTGAAATTGGCACTACGATAAATGAAATTAGTGACAATGGTACGGAAATTGTAAGCATCATAATCATTACGCCAATTAGAGTGGTGATGCTAAGTGAAATATCGGCAATTTCCCGTGACATGGACGAAGCGATGACGTCTATGTCGTTTGACATACGTGAGAGTGTGTCGCCATATTTGTGGCGATCAAAATATGAAATTGGTAGTCTAGTGATTTTTTCTAATATTTGTTTGCGTAATTCTTTGGTGTAGTTTGCGGTAACTATAGCTAGAATAAGTGCTTGCACATAGTTTAATATTGCGGAAGCAGCAAACAAGACGATAACTAGAATGGCTCTGCTAGAAAGGGCTGACCAATCGGTGTTTGGGTAAGTATTGACGGCAATCGTGGTCATGTCGCCTAAGATTTTTGGTATGAATAATCCCAGTACTGCAGAACAAATAGCAATTAGCACTGATAAAATGATTCTGAAACGATACTTTTTAACTGAACTTATAAATGCTTTCCAAGCTAGACTGGTGTTTTTGGGTTTACTAGCAGAGGAATGATCATGGCTAGGCATTTTGGGCCTCCTTTGCTAGTTTTAATTCATGAGTGTATTCTTTGTCAGAAAGTTGTGATTTAACAATTTCTTGGTAAATTTTGCAGTTTTTTAATAGTTCGTAATGTTTGCCTTTGCCGGCGATTTTGCCGTTGTCTAGTACCACAATTTGATCTGCGTCTTTGATGGTGCTAACTCTTTGCGCCACAATTAAAACAACGGAATCGGTAGTGATTTCTTTAAGGGCTTCGCGGAGTCTGGCGTCAGTTTTCATGTCTAAAGCCGAGAAGGCATCGTCAAAAACATAAATGTCTGGATTTTTACAAATAGCGCGAGCGATAGATAATCTTTGCTTTTGGCCGCCAGACACATTGGTACCGCCCTGGGCAATGTGGGAGTTGTATTTTTCTGGTAATTTTTCTATGAAATTTTTGGCTTGGGCGATTTCGGCGGCTTTCTTTACTTGGCTGTCGCTAGCGAGAGGTGCGCCAAATTTAATGTTTGATTTGATTGTGCCAGAAAACAGTATTCCCCTTTGCGGTACTAAGCCAATTTTGGCTATTAAGTCGGTTTTGCTGTATTCTTTGATTGGTAAGTTGTTGATTAAAATTTCGCCGTCAGTGGCTTCGTAAAATCTTGGGACTAAATTGACAATGGTGGATTTTCCGGAGCCTGTTGAACCGATGAAAGCGGTGGTTTCGCCGGCTTTGGCTGTAAATGAAATATTATTTAATACTTTTTCTGATGCTTCTGGATAGCGGAAATCTACATTTTTAAATTCTACGGACGGAGTTTTAGATGGCTGTCCGTTAGTTTTTGCTCTCCAGGCGATTTTATTCTTTTTGCTAAGTACTTCATTAATTCTGTAGGCGGAAACATTAGCACGCGGCAACATAACGAAGAACATTGATAACATCAAGAATGAAATCATGACATGGCTGACATATTGTGCGAAGGCGGTCATATTGCCGAGATAGGCGAAATCTTTAGAAAGAAGCGAAATACCAATCCAAGAACAAAGCAAAGTTGTGCCGTTAAAAATGATATTTACAATTGGGTTTTGTAATTCCATGATACGACTAATAAAAATGATAAGTGATGTTAATTCACTATTAACGTTGCTAAATTTTTTCTTTTCAGTTTTTTCGTTATTAAAGGCACGAATAACGCGAAGGCCGGTGAGGTTTTCACGAGTGACTAGTGTAATTTTGTCTAGCAAAGTCTGAAATAGTTTAAATTTAGGTACTACGATAGCCATTATAGTGATGGTGGAGCCTAGTATTCCTATTACGCCTACCAAAATAATCCACGACATGTCTGGTGCGGTTTGGATGGCCATGATAATTGAAATAATACAAAAGAGTGGTGAGCGCAGCATCATGGATAGCATCATCATGGTGACTGACTGGACTTGATTGACATCGTTGGTGGTGCGAGTGAGAAGTGAGGCGGTTGTAAAATCTTTTAAATCAGACATATTGAAGCTGATGATTTTAGTGAAAATAGCGGCTCTAATATCGCGTGAAAAGCTTGCGCCAATGCGAGCAGAAAAAATACTGGAAACAAATGATGCCACGGCCGATATTAAAGCAAGCAAAATCATTTGGCCGCCGATTCGCCAGATATAGTCTGTGTTACCTGGGACGATGCCGTCATTGATAATGTCAGCCATTAAAGCTGGCAAACGTAGAGTGGTCCATACTTGTACCGCTATAGCAAAAAGTAAAATGACAATTTGCCACCAGTAAGGTTTTAAGTATTTAAACAATTTAAACATATAGCTCACATATTATAGCACATCGGCATTTTCTTTATGGCGTTTCTTTTCCAGGTGGATTTTGAAATAGATGATAGGTCCTAAAATAATATAAATGTAGTATGAGAAGAAGCGCCAAATTAACATGGCCCAGAAAACATATCCAGACGAAAGCGCGGAGAATACTACAAAAAAGGTGCCTTCGGCGGCGCCGGAGTTACCTGGTGTAGGCACAAAATATACGGCCGAAGTAACGGCAACGGTAGTAACGAAACATGGCAAGAAATCTACTTGCCCACCAAATGCCGTGAGCACGAAAAATGGGATCATGGATATTAAAGTATTAAATAAAACCGACAACGTAACGGTTTTTAAAAATAGCCCTTTGGTTTTTAAGATCATACGTACACTTCTAGCGTATTCGTCAATTTCGGACTCGGTTTTAGCAATAGTGGCAGCTTTATCTTTGACAATATGCATTTTAGCGAGTAACTTAACTACGATGCCGATGAGTTCTTTAGTAGCTTTTGGTAAGAAAGTAGCAATCATAACTGTGACTGGCCAAAAAGCGTAAAAGATCAAACCAAAACATGCTGTACCGATTAACACGGCGTTATTGATACTGAGGCTACCAAATAAGAAGCATAAAATAGCGATGATGATAAAACCAATTTGTCCGGAAATCATGCCAAAAATTGGTATGGCGGTGGAGGCGCCTTTTTTGAGTTTGCTGTTTTTGCGCATGTAATAAATTTGGAATGGTTGGCCGCCGATAGCTGCCGGTGTGATGTTGTCGTAGTACTTGCCGAGTAAGACTGTGCGGCGGGCGATTTTGCGAGCACGTTTGTGATCAAAATCTGTTTTATCTTCGGCCATGTTGTACATCAAGACAACATATTTAGTAATTTCAAAAATGATTGCGAGCAAGAAACAAACTGCTGCCGGGATTAAAAACCACCAGTTGATTTTGACTTCTGAAAGTGCGGCGGCGTTTTCGGAATTACCAAATTCGGAAAAGGCCGTAATAGCAATTACTGCGATATTAATAAGTATGAAAAAGATAATAAGCAACGGTTTTTTTAAGATTTTTTTGGGGACAAGTTTTTTATTGTCTATATCTGGGTCTGGTTCTGGCATTTTATTCCCTAGCGGTTTTGATATTTGGATATTCTTCAACTAAAACTCTAATACAGCCGGCAATTGGAATAGCGATGATGGCGCCAAGTAGGCCAAACATATACATACCAATGGTGATGGCGACTAAAATTACGAGTGGTTGTAAATTAAGCGCATCGCCTTGGATTTTTGGCGCGATGATATTGTTTTCAATTTGTGAGTAAATAATATAAATGATTGCGAATATCAAGCCAGCGATGGGGTTTGAGAAAAACAGAATCAAGGTGACAAGAGTACCGCCGATAAACTGGCCAAACATTGGGATCATATAGAAAATCATCGTAATCATGCCCATTGGGATAGCGAGATTGGGTGAGATTTTGAAGATTAAGGTTAAGACAAATACGATGAGCATTGAAGCACAGCCGTCTATTACTGCCACAATTACTTGATGTGAAACGTAAGTAGAAATGACGTTGGCCATTTTAGATACCACGGTCTTGGCGACTTTGACTGGTTTTTTATCTCCGCCAGCACTGAGGTTTTGCCACAATGACTCTACCATGCCTGGGCCTTCTAGGAGGAATAGCAAAGTTAATATTAAGACTAAGACAATTTTCATGACGATGTCGGCGATGCCGCTGACGCTAGATACTAAATTATGACCAATTAAACCAAGTAAATTATTTGAAATAGAACCTAGGGTATTTGTGATTTCAGTGTGAAGATCGTCTATACCGATGCTTTTGCCGAAACTATTGACTCCCTCCCAGCCACCAAAGGTGTTTTCAAAAGTATCTGGAAAGTTTTGGACAAATTTGGAGGTTTCGTTTACTACGACTGGACCGACAATGGCGAGGATGCCGCCAATGACTAGAACTACTATGAAGTAGGCGAGTATTACTGACAGGGTTTGGTGTTTTTTGTCTTTACCAAAGTGTTTGGTAAAGAAATCATTAACCTTGCGGACGAGAGGTTTAAGTGCTAAGGCTAGGAAAATAGAAATGCCAACAATAATAAGGCCAGTTAAGGCTTTGTACAAAATGAGCAAAATTGCTACGATAATCAATGGCACCAGCCAAAACTTGATGAATGTTCTCCAATCTGTTTCTATTGTTTTAGACATAAACCTCCTTTATGCAGATATTATAGCACAATCATGATATAATTAGAATAATGAAAGTTTTAATGCACACTTGTTGCGCGCCTTGTAGCGTGTATTGTATTGATAGTCTAAGGGCCGAAGGTTTTGAGCCGACTTTATTTTGGTACAATCCAAACATCCATCCTTACAGTGAATACAAACTGAGGCGAGATTGTCTAAAGGAATATGCGAAAAAAGTAAATGCAAAGTTGGTTCTTTATGAAGAGTATGGTTTAGATGAGTTTTGTAAAAATGTGGTCGGTGATATTAATAATCGGTGCGTGAATTATTGCTATCCAAAGCGACTGGGCGAAACTGTGCGCTATGCGGCGGAACATGGATATGAATATTTTACAACTACGCTTTTAGTTTCACCTTATCAAAAACATGAAGAATTAAAGAAGGTTTGTGAAGAACTGGCGCGGCTTTCTGGCGTGAAGTTTCTGTATCGTGATTTTCGCGAAGGATTTCGTGAGGGGCAAGCCAAAGCTCGCGAGGTGGGGCTATATATGCAGAAGTATTGTGGCTGTATTTTTTCCGAAGAGGAACGCTACCAAAGACAAATTGAAAAAGACAAAAAAAGTGTTATAATATAAAAATATGTTAGTTTCTGACTATGATTATGATTTACCGGAAGAACGGATTGCTAAGTTTCCGCCCGAGAAGCGAGGCTCTACTAGACTTTTAGTGTTAAATCGTAAGACTGGCGAGATTACTGATTCTTATTACCGCGATTTAGCCGATTATCTTGGCCCAGGTGATGTTTTAGTTTTAAATGATACGCGCGTAATGCAATCGCGTTTGTTTTGTAAGTTGCCGGATGGCAGGAAGCGTGAATTAGTGGTATTAGAAAAGCACGGTGATGAACCACAACGAGTGATGTACCGCGGAAAATTGCATGAGGGTGACTGTCTTACCATTCATCCTCGGGGCGCGTCGCTCGCTCCCGTCGCCACGGGGCTCGCGCGCTACTCCTCGCCTTGTCAGGCTCCGGACCCCCTCGGATTGAATAGCAAGACAGTCACTATCACCAAAATTCTTGGTAATGGGATTGCAGAGGTGCAGTCTGATATTCCGCTAGCCGAGCTGGCTGAAAGATTTGGTACAGTTCCCTTGCCACCATATCTTCATCGTGATGCTACTTCTGACGACAAGAAACGCTACCAAACTGTGTGGGCTAAAAACATGGGTTCTGCGGCGGCGCCGACAGCATCTTTAAATATGACTGATGAACTACTTAATAAGTTACGTGATAAAGGTGTCATTATAAAATATCTAACTTTGCATGTGGGGCTAGGTACATTTTTGCCGATTCGTTCGGAAAGAATAGAAGATCATAAAATGCACTCTGAGTGGTTTGATATTCCAGAGGACACAATTGAAGTAATAAACAATGTATTGAAGGCCAGCCAAATTCCTTCTTCTCGGACACGCTCAAGGGCGCTCACCCAAGCTTACGGTCCTCAAAGAAGGAATTCTGGCTGTCCTCGTATTATTGCTTTAGGTACAACTGTTGCGCGCACTCTTGAATATTACGCTCGCACTGGTGAAACTTCTGGCGAGGATGATATTTTTATTTATCCTGGATTTGAGTTTAAGATTGTGGATGCTTTAATTACTAATTACCATGCACCGAAATCTACAGTGTTGATGCTGGCAAGTGCTTTTGCGGGTTGGGATCATTTAAAAAACGCCTACGAGCATGCGATTGCTGAAAAATATAATTTCTTAAGTTATGGAGACTCAATGCTGATATGTTAAAGTTTGATATTGAAAAACGAGATGGTTTGGCGCGGGTTGGAGTGATCCATACTCCGCATGGTGATATTAAGACGCCGGCTTTTGTGGGCGCGGCGACACGGGCTACGGTAAAGGCTCTTACGATGCAGGAAATGCGGGATTTAGGTTCGCAGGCGATTTTAGCCAATACTTATCATTTGATTCTCCGACCTGGTGCGGATTTGATCGGTGAGGCTGGTGGGCTGGCTAAGTTTAGTAGTTGGCATGGGCCGACTTTTACGGATTCAGGCGGTTTTCAGATTTTTTCTTTGCCGGACGTGAAGGTTAGTGAAAAAGGCGTGAAATTTAAGTCGCACATTGACGGTACGAATTTTGAAATGACGCCAGAATCTTCTATGCAGGATCAATGGAAGATTGGAGCGGATATTCATATGGCGTTTGACCATCTCGCAAAGTCTGAGAGCTATGAAGATATGAAAGAAGCAATGGAGCGCACGCACAAATGGCTAGACCGTTGTGTTGATGAAAACAATAAACTCGCTAAGAAAGCAAAAAAGAATGGTGAGCTGGAACAATATTTGTTTGCTGTGGTGCAGGGCGGCACTTTTAATGATCTGCGTGCTGAATCTGCGCGCTATTGTGCTTCTAAATCTGTTGATGGTTTTGGCATTGGTGGAGTTTTTACGGCTGATGGTATGGATGAAATGTTAAAAACCGTAAATAGTATTTTGCCGGAAGAAAAACCGCGACATTTGCTTGGTATGGGCCAAGAGCCGATTGATTTATTCGTGGGCGCGGAGTATGGGTGTGATACGTTTGATTGTGTGGGGCCGACTAGGATGGCGCGCAATGGTTCGCTCTATACTAAAGATGGGCGGATTAATATTAAGAATGCGAAATACACGCACGATTTTGCGCCCTTAGAGCCAGATTGTGAGTGCGAGTGTTGCAAGAATTATACACGAGCATATTTACATCATTTGTTTAAGACTGATGAAATTACTGCTAAGGTTCTGGCTTCCATTCATAATGAATACTTTATTGTACATACGGTGGATTGTATTCGTGAGGCACTGATGAACGGTACTTTTGCAAAATACAAAGCTGAATTTTTGTCACGTTATTATAAATAAAATTATACATATAATATATAGTGGGGCCTCTACGCTATATCTAGCGTCTGGAAATTTTATAATACACCATACCTAGCGTTTTTAGCCAAATTTCATTTAGTTTTAACGCTTGACACGACTTTGTTTAAGCATTAAAATGAAAGAGTAAGTATAGCTCTAGGAACTATACTGATGGGTTGTGCTGAATCGCTTTTAGCGATTCAGTTTTTTACTATGTGTTCTTCTCTTAATTGATAATGTTATGCTAATTTTTAATCGCCATAGCGAAAAGTTTATAGCCATCTTCATCCCTTCCTGAGCTTCTGGCGTACCTAGAATGGCTGTTTATTGAATCTCCACACCCGCACGAACAATCTATGGCTGCTCTTGCTGTGAATTACCAAACTTCACTAAACCCCAAGCCAACCCGGGTTTAACCTACCACACCTTAAAATCGTTTTCAACCCCCTACCTAATATATTGCCAGATTGGGCCGGTAGGGGTGTCTTTGACCGTAATGCCTTCAGCGGCTAGTTGGTCGCGGATTTCGTCTGCGCGAGCAAAGTTCTTTTGTTCGCGGGCTTTTTCGCGCTCCAACACTAACGCTTGTAATTCTTCTGAAATTTTCGGTGAATCTTCTATCAGCTTTAGGCCAAATAATTCATCGGTCTTTTTCCAATCTTCAAGCGACAATTCTGAGTTGTCAATTAATGCATAGGCTTCGGCTGAGTTTAGATTATTATTCACTGCTTCTAAGATTTTTTCAAAAACTCCATCACCTGAAACTTCTTTTTGATAACATTCTGCGATGCGGTTTCGCCAAGATAGACGGCGGGCTTTGGCGGCTTCTAAAGATTCAAAAGTAAAGTTACGGGTGCCCTGATAGTGCCCAGAGAGAACCCACATTTTGTAGTCTAGGGCGGAAAAGCCGCGCTCGGCTAGATCGGATAACAAATAGACATTCCCTAGCGATTTAGAGATTTTTTCTCCATCAATAGTAATAAAATTACAATGTAGCCAAAAGCGCGATAAATCGTGGCCGTAGGCAGCGAAACATTCTGCGATTTCGTTGGTGTGGTGAATTGGAATATGATCAATACCGCCGGTATGAATATCAATTGGTTCACCGAGCTCTTTATGAATAATCGTGGCGCATTCTAGGTGCCAGCCGGGATAGCCAGGACGGCCGAGGTAATTCCAACGCATAGTGTGTTTTTCGCCTTCTTTGATAAATTTCCAAACTGCAAAATCTGAAACATTATGTTTTTCGTCCGAAAACCCTACTCTGGCGCCTGCTTGCAAGCCAGCTAAGTCTAGTTTGGCAAAGCCAGCGTAGTTTTCGTATTTAGATGTATCATAATAAACGCCGTCAGCTGTTTCATAAGTAAAACCATGCTCGGTCATTAAATCTACAGCCGCCATGTCGTCTTCAATGTAATCAGTTGCTCGGGCCCAGATTTCTGGTTCAGCGAGCTCTAAAGCTTTATAATCTTTTTTGAATTTAGCGATATAAGTATCTGCCACTTCCCAAACGGTTTTACCTTCGCGTTCGGCGCCTTTTTCTAGTTTGTCTTCCCCTTCATCGGCGTCTGATACTAAGTGGCCGACGTCGGTTAGGTTTAGAACTCTTTTTACTTTATAGCCATTGGCGCGGAGGCATCTGACAAGTAAATCCCAATAAATGTAGGCAGTTAAGTTGCCAATATGCGCGTCATTATAAACTGTGGGGCCGCAGGTGTAGATTTTTACCACTTCACCAGTGGGTTTAAAATTTTCGTTTTTGCGACTTGCGGTGTTAAATAATTTAAGCATATAGCATTTCCTCCAATACCTCACGGATTTTATTATATTTATCACGCGACACGCCGTGACGGCCGATGGTTTTAATTGCTGTGATATATTTAGGATTGTCTTTTACGATTTTGGGTACGTTATATGAAGCGATAAATTGGTCAGCATCACCGTAAATTAAAACCGTGTGGGTTTTGAGTCTGGCAAGAGTTTGGTAATTATTCTTATTTAAGACGATTTTTTCCATTGAATTAATGAAAGATTTTTCGGATAGGATTTGGCGGTTTTTTAAAGAGACTAATTCCTTAAAGGTATTGACGCCGGCCATAAAGGCAGGATTTTCTAGATCTTCTGGTGTGTAGATTGGTGGTGAAACTAAGATTAGTTTTTTGACGGATTTTTTGTAAGTATCAGTGTATTTTGTAACGATAAAAGTGCCTAAAGAATGACCGACTAGAACCAGTGGAATATCTAGTTTTAATTTTTCAATGGAATTATGCAGAGCTTCGGTTTGGTCTTTATAATCGTAGTTTAATTTATCGTTTTTGGCGGATTCGCCAGAGCCTAATAAGTCGTAAGTAATAAAGCGAACTTTTTCTAGAGAAAGTGTGCCTTCTAGATATTTAAGTGCATTTTTATATGAGCCGGAGTCTGAAGCGATGCCGTGAATCATAATTACGGCTAAAACTGGATTCTTGCTTTGGCAAAAGTCGTGAGTTTTTTTGAGGATTAGTTTTTTATTCCACATTGTTTAAGAGGTCCGGAATTATTTTTACTAAATCTTTAACAACTTCTTCGTAAGTGGTGTCGTAAGTGCGGAAGCCGGCGGCATATGGATGGCCACCTCCACCAAAATAGCCTGCGACTTGTTCAGCGATAGGCGCATCTAGCCCACAGCGGATTTTGCCGGTAACTTTGCCGTCTGGGTAGGTTTTGATTGCTATAGCTACTTTTACGCCTTCCACTAATCTCATTTCTTCTAGGATTAGGACGTTTGGATTATATTCGTCTGAATATTCGCGAATATCGTCCCATGGAATATGCACCGAGGCGAGTTCGCCATCTAGATAATATTCAATACGTTTAATTAAATCTGCTTTGTAGTCTAAAATGCGGGGGGATTTTTTCATGAACTCACGGCGGCGATCTTCCAAAATGGATACGTCAGCACCTAGTTTGGTGAGGCTGGCGGCGATTTCAAAAGTTTCGGCGGTAACCGATGAGCTGGTAAGACCTAAAGTGTCTGACAAAATGCCTTGGAAAATAGCTTCGGCAGCGTCTTTTTTAATTTCGTATTTTTGGTCTTTGGCAATACGATAGATTAATTCGGCGCAAGCGGGGCGAATTTCGGTGATGTTTTCATGTGGAAAACTTAGGTCGTCTTCGGTTTCGTGATGGTCTATTACTAATACTGGCGCACTAAATAGACGGTTGCGGATGGCAGTGTCGTCCAATAATTTAGATAATAATACTTCAGCAGCAGTATCTACAATGATGTAGCCTTCTGCTTTAAAATTAAACTCGTTTGTAACTCTAGACCAGTCGGCAAAATAGTGCAAATATTTAGGAATATCTACTGGGCAATAAAGGGTGATTTCTTTGTCGCTTAGCAAATAATCTAGTGCGATAGCGCTACCTAGTGAATCGCCATCGGGGTTTTCGGCTTGAATTATACAAATATTTTTTTTATCTTTCAAAAACTCACTAAATTTATTGTACATGTATTTATTATATCATGTTAAAATAGATACATGAGTATTTTTCGCGCAGACAAAAAGTTTGAAAAATTTGAAGACGTTACGCCAGAATTATTAAAGAAAGAAGACGTAAAGTTACTTTTGTGTGATCTTGATAATACCTTGAGGCTTCACAGTGAAAAAGAGCCTGCTGATGAGTTGCAAGATTGGGTAGAAGAATGTCGTAAAGCTGGCGTAAAGATTGTGATTATTTCTAATAATGGCCGCAAAAAAATGATGCAAAAGTTTTGCGAGCCAATTAAAGTTGATTGTGTTTGGTGGGCTAAAAAACCAATGAGTAAAAAATTGACTGAGGCGATGAAAGAATACAAGGTTCCGCATAAAAATACAGTCATGTTAGGTGATAAGTGGTCTACGGACGTTTTAGCGGCTAAAGCAGCCGGGATACGTTCTTATAAAGTAGAGCACAGAAGGGACATTATATGACAGGTCCAACATATTTAACAATTCTTAGGATGCTGCTTTCGGTAGTGTTTTTGGTGTTTGTGCTCTTGCCTGATGATTGGGCGAAGATTACAGCACTGGTGATTTTTATTATTGCAGCAATTACGGATAAAATTGATGGTAAATGGGCTCGCAAGAGTAAGCAGGTTACGGACCTTGGTGCGTTTTTAGACCCATTGGCTGATAAAATGCTAGTTAATTTGGCATTTCTAGCTCTAGTTTATTTAAATGTAGTGCCTTTGTGGGTGTTTGCAGTGATTTTAGTACGTGATTTTGCAGTAGATGGTATGCGAATGATGGTGGCGCGAAGAGGTACCACTACAGCCGCTTCGTTTTATGGTAAATTAAAAACTACCACTCAGATGACGGCACTAATTATTATTTTGCTGAATTTAATAGTTAATTTAGAAATTTTTACGATACTTGGTAATATCACGCTTTATCTTGCGCTGATTTTAACGGTGTTTTCTGGTGCCGATTATCTTATAAAAGGCTGGAAACGATTAGCAAAATAGTACAAGCAAAGGCGGTGGAATCAATACGATCTAAAAAGCCGCCGTGTCCTTCACTTCCGCCGACAATCAATTCTAATTTTTCAAAGAATTTGTTCTTAATGAGGATTTCATTAGAATCTTTGACATTGAAGCGGCGTTTTAAGAAGCTTTCATACAGATCGCCGATGAGGGCAAGTGGGCCACAAAGTAGATAGATCCAATCAGTTGCAAAATCTCCGCCGACAGAAATTTTGATAGCTACTAAACCGATAGCCATAATTAAACCTAAAATAGTTCCCTCCCAGGTCTTGTTTTTAGAAATATGTGGGAAGGGGCGGGATTTTTTGAAGATTTTACCGCCGAAGGCTTTGCCAAATAAATAAGCAAAAATATCATAGCCAGGTACGCCAAGGATAATGTACCAAAAATGGTCGGTGTTTATATGAGCTACATAAATTGTACCCCAAATCAAGAAAAGGATTTCAAGAACTGCCAGAATCATATTGAAGAAAGTGGATTTTCGTTTAAAGAAGCTAAATAATTCAATCGCTGATACAAAAGCAAATAAGGCAAATATAATTTTGAATGGGACGCCGTCAAAAGTGTATAGAGCAATTAGCGCGACGATGAACATGGCAAGACCTACGCTAACTCTTACTTTAAAATTCTTGTCCATAAGCTAATTATAGCACTAAAAAATTAAAAAAATGGTAAAATAGTTTTATGCCTTTAGAATTTTTGTATCATAAGATTAAAAACACTTTGCGCAAGATTGACATGAAATTGGAGCGCGCTAAATATGGTTACATTGATAAGTTGCCAAAAGATATTGAGTATTTTGATGGTGGGCTTTACGACGTAGTTTATGAATCTTCTTGTAAGTGGCCACACAATATCGCCCTAGAATATTTTGACACGCAAATAACTTATAAAGAATTAATTAAAAAGATTAATAAGGTAGCGGCGGCGCTTAAAACGATTGGCGCTGAAAAGGGCGATCGGATTTCTATTTGTATGCCAAATACTCCTGAGAGTATTTACATGCTTTATGCAGTGAATGAAATTGGCGCAGTTGCTAACATGATTCATCCGCTTTCTTCGGAAAAAGAGATTGAAGACTATCTGACGCAGTCTGAATCTAAAATTATGCTCTGTATTGATATTTCTTATCCAAAAGTTGAAGCAATTATTAAAAACACGGATGTAGAGCAAGTAATTGTGGTGTCGCCAACTCGGTCAATGAGTTTGATTGTGCGTGCAATATATAAACTCACAAAAGGCCGCAAAAACCATATCAAAAAGAGTCAGCATGTGATTACTTGGGATCAATTCTTATATAAAGCTAATAAATTTATTGGTAATCCGCATACAAGGGTAAATTCTGAGGATGACGCGATCATTATGTATTCTGGTGGTACTACTGGCAAGCCAAAAGGCATTATGCTTTCTAACTTAAACTTTAACGCGCAGGCGCTTGGAGCTAAATATCTTGTGCCGGAGCTATTTAAGCCAGAATATTCTTTTATGGCGTTTTTGCCGAACTTCCACGCTTTTGGGTTTGGTTGCTGCATTCATATGCCGCTATACTTTGGCGCAAGAGCGTTTTTGATTCCGCAGTTTAATCCAAAAAAATTTAAACAATATATTACTAAATATAAAGTTAATATTTTAGTAGGTGTGCCGACAGTATTTGATTATTTGACTAAACTTAAATTTAGAAAAGATGGTTTAAAAGACATAAAGTTTGTGGTGTCTGGTGGTGATTTGATTAGTATGTCTAGTAAAGAAAAGATTAATGATTTTTTGAAAGCGCATGGTTCTAAAGCGATTATAGAAAATGGCTACGGGTTAACTGAGGCTTCAGGCGGGTTTATCTTTTCGCCGAGAAGCGTAGCCGAGGATGCTGACGCGATTGGTTATCCTTTGCCAGATAATGAAGTCGTGATTATGGACTTAAAGACTAAGAAGCCGGCCAAACTTGGCGAAGACGGCGAAATACTGGTACGCGGTCTATGTGTGATGAAAGGTTATCTCAATAAACCGAAAGAAACCGAAGAAACATTTATTGTGGTGGATGGTAAAAAATACCTACGCACTGGCGATATTGGCTATGCGGATGAGCGCGGTGTAATTCATTTCCGTTCGCGCCTCAAGCGCATGATTATTAGCAATGGTTATAATATATATCCAGCTAATATTGAAGATGTGACGCTTAAGTGTAAGCTAGTTAATAGTTGCGCTGTAGTCGGGCGCGAGGACAAACTACGTGGTGAAAAAGTTGTGGTGTTTGCAGTATTAGAGCCAGAAGCTTCGGAGCGCGCAGCGAGAAAAGAATTAGGACAAATCTACAAGAAATATCTTGCGAAATACGAAATTCCACGCGAAATTCGTTTTATTGATGAGCTTCCAAAAACTAAGCTTGCTAAAGTAGACTTTAAAGCATTAGAAGAATTATAGGCGGGTCCTGTCCGAATACCTCTTTTTCGGGCCGCTCCGGGGCGCTCGCCCAAGTCTTAGGCCCTTCAAAAGAGGCAATTCGGCCACCCGCCTATAAATCAGTTCTGTTCTCTAAAGCTGCGCTTAATGTGATTTGGTCGGCGTAAGAAAGATCAACGCCAAGCGGTAGGCCACGGGCGAGGCGAGTGAGTTTGAGCTCTGGATTTTGTTCGTGTAAGAGTTTTTCTAAAAGGAGAGCGGTAGATTCGCCTTCCACGGATGGGTTGGTGGCGATAATGACTTCTTTGACATTGTCGTCATTGACGCGTTTTATGAGTTCGCCGATATGAAGTTGCTCTGGCGTGATGCCGTCTATTGGTGAGATGGCGCCACCCAGCACGTGGTATGTACCCTTGTATGATTTGGTTTGCTCAATAGCATAAATATCTAAGGGTTCTTCTACTACTAAAACGGTGGATTTGTCGCGGGAGCTGTCTGAATATAATGGTGAAACATCTTCATCGGCGTCAATTAGGGCAAAAGTAATTGGGCAAGATTTAACTTTGGTGTGTAAGTTTGATAGAACTTCGGCAATTCGTTCGGAAACTTTGGGGTCAGACTTAAAAAGATAATAGCCATAGCGTTCGGCGGTGCGTGGGCCTACGCCCGGCAAAAAACCAAGTGCATCAATTACTTCTTGCAAAGCTTCTGGAAGCATTTTACATTCCGCCGAGGCCGAGGTTACCTAGTCCGCCCATTAGGGGTTTCATTTTGTCAGTGGCAATTTCTTGGGCTTTAGCAAAGCCGTCGCGCATACAGTTTTCAATCCAGCGCTCTAGCTCGTGGATGTCGTCTAGATCAACTTTTTCTGGATCAATTTTAACTTTTTTGACTTTTAATTCCCCGTTGATTTGGACAATGACGGCGCCATCACCGGCTTCTACTTCTACGATTTCGTTTTTAAGCTCTTTTTGGGCTTTACGCAATTGATTTAACAATTTCATTTGGTCCATGGTTTGTCCCATTTTACTCTCCTTCTTTTACGGTATATAGATAAATTATATCAGAATTCTCGCGCATTGGCGAGGTGATAATTTGGCTGATAGTGTATTTTTTCTCGTTTTCTAAGCGGCCAAGTACGGCGAAGTTGGTGGTGTCGGCAGGAACTTCTTCGGTGATGTTTAGGTCTGTAGAATCTTCTAAGATTTTATAAAAATTGTGGTTTTCGGTAACTACAAAAGTGCCTTCGTGGAGGTTTTTATTGATTACTTCTAGATTGTAGCTAAATTCGTTGGCAATGTTGGGGTTGTAACGGTAGCCGTAGATGTATTGCAAAAGCCCTGGGACGATGATAATTGCATATAAAATAGTGAGTGGAATAGCAGCGGATACTCTGGCGTAGGGGTTTTCTGGGAAAAGGCCGTACCATTTTTCTAGGATGTATTTGAGGCCGTGAGCGATCAGAATTGAAAACGGCAAAATGATGAAGATAGCGGCATTTGGATTAAAGCCGGTTATAATGATGCAAAAGACGATTAAAATAGTGGCGATGGAATTGCGTGAAGCGAAGAAACCTTTAGTAGTAGAAAAGAGGCCGATGAGAGCAAGGGCTAGAACTGGCAGGCTAATTAGCGGTGACAAGAAAACGCTTTCAATGGTGTTATGCCATGAGAATACTGGCGCGAAACCGTTGAAGATGTTGGGTAGGAAGTTTTCAATACTAAAGTTGGCAGAAAAGAGGAGCTCCATAATGGTGCTAGGCTGGTTATAAATATTGACGGCGAGGATGGAAATACCGAGTAGAATGATAAGTATTTCTAGAATTAGTAGGATTTTAGGCAGGTTTTTGACGATAAATCTGAGGTGAGGTTGGCAAATTACGAAGATGACGCAAAAAATGGCAAAGTATAACATATATGGCGTAAAGATGGACAAAAGCATGGCGATGCCAAAAATGAATGAATAGGCGGGTTTAGGACGTTTTTCGCCTTGAATTTTGGAGCCGAGCCACAAAAGAAGAGTAGGCCAGAAAACTAACATAATGAGTGGAGTGCCAGAACCGGCGAGAAAAAGGAATGGAGTAGATAAAATAATTAAACATGAGGCGAGTAAGGAGACGTTGTTTTTAAACCAGCGGTTGAGGAGAAGGATTAAAAGAAAGCCTAGTACTAGACCGATGATGATGCTGGGGAGTTTGATGGAATAGGTAGAGAGGCCAAATAACATAATAGAAAATTTTTGGAGGACGCGGTAAGGTAAATCTACCAAGTCACCATTAACGATGCCGGTGCGGCCGAGGTAGTATGAGCTGGTGGCGGTTTCCATTTCGGCAGACGAGAGGCCATTTTGGGCAATGATTGGCAAAATAAACAACAATACAGCAAATGCCAAGCCAAGAATCAAATAACCGATTACGAACCGATAACGATACAAAAAAAGTTTAGAAATAATGATTTTCTTCACTACCTAATTATAACATAAATAGAATTAATATAATACTTTTCGGACACACTCAAGGCCGTTCGGCCAAGCTTACGGTCCTCAAAGTATCATATTAATTCTATTAATGAGATTTATCTAGTGACATAAACCGTGATTTCGCGCCGTCAAAGTAGAGTTCTATAGTGCCGATGGCGCCGTGGCGGTGTTTGCGGATGATGAGTTCGGTGATGTTAGTATCTTCTTCATCTGGCTTCTTGTAATAATCTGGGCGGTGTAGGAACATCACAAGGTCGGCATCCTGCTCAATGGAGCCAGAATCGCGCAAATCTGACAAAACTGGACGTGGGTCATCGCGGCCGGTAACGTTGCGGGATAGCTGAGCGAGAGCAACCACTGGGATTTCTAGTTCCCTAGCGAGCATTTTAAGGCCGCGGGAGATTTCGGTGATTTCTTGGACACGGTTGCCTTTGTAGCGGTCTGAACCGGTGATTAACTGTAAATAATCTAAAATAACTACGCCGATGTCATGGTCGTGAGCGGCACGGCGAGCCTTGTTTCTGATGTCAGAAATAGTAAGAGAGCTGGAGTCGTCGATATAAATTGGAAGCTCGTCAAATTCGTCTAATGAGTCACCGATACGTGAGAATTCTTCATCGCTTATATTCCCAGTGCGCATTTTCCAGTTATCTACGTCTGAAATGTCTGAAATGATACGATCTACGATTTCGTTAGCTGCCATCTCCATAGAAAAGAACAGGACGCCGCGTTTATTAATACTAGCGATATTGTAGGCTAAGTTTTGTGCCATGGTAGTTTTACCCATGGCTGGGCGTGCACCAATAATAATTAAATCGCCTTTTTGGAAACCTGCAGTTTTTTTATCTATGTCGGCAAAACCGGTTTTAAGGCCGCGTAGAGCGCCTTTGTTTTTCTTTAGCTCGGCAATACGCTCTAAGGCGCTTGCAAGAAGATCTTCCATTGCTACATAGTCGCTTTTTACGATTTTGTCGGAGACTTCAAAAAGTTCTTTTTCGGCGCTACCGACCAGTTCGGCAACATTGGCGTCTTCTTCGTAGGCCTTTTCGGCGATGTTGGTGCCGGCTTTGATGAGTTTGCGGCGAGTGGAATTCTTTTCTACGATTTCGGCGTAGGCTTTGGCGTGAGCGGCAGCAGGGACAAAATTAGATAGTTCGGCTAGATATGAGCCGCCGCCGACGGCTTTAAGTTTTTTTTCGGTGCGAAGTTCGGAAGTAAGAGTCAATAAATCAATCGGTTTTCGTTGGTCGTAGAGGGTTGCCATCGCGCGAAAGATAATTTGATGGCGCTCGTCATAAAAATCTTCTGGACGGAGCATAGTGAGAATTTCCGCCATGATGCTGTCAGAAAGCATAATTGCGCCGAGCAAGGACTTTTCGGCGACTATGTCTTGTGGCGGTATTCTGCCACTAGTTGAATGGGTTTTCTCCTCCGTCATTTTTTACCTCTCCTCCCATTATATCAGAAAATTTGCTTAAAATCTCGTCTTTTGGCTGGCTCTTTTCGCCATATTTATGCACAGTCACATTGATATTAATTATGTTGTTTTTAATAATGGTGAGATTGTTGGGGCTGGTTAAAATTGTTTCGCCCATTTTTTGAGTAGGGTAAATATCTAGGTTGTTGTTGGCATAGTTATATTCGGCCTTTTCTAGCTGCATATAAATAACATCATTTTGGTCTTTGATTTTGGCGAGGAAATTTTGCCAGTTAAACTCGGACGGCTCAGGTGTGGGGGTTTTTGCCGGAGTGGGTTTAGGTATGGTGGGAGTGGGCGCGTTAGGTACTGGCGCGATTGGAACTGCTACCGGGTGGCTGAGTGCTACTAATAATCTCGCCTCGGCGAATGGGGTTTTAACATCAGCTAGTTTGGTGAGTAACGGAATTAAGGTTGGTGCGGAATTATTAATAATATAATTAATTAATTCTTCGGTGATAGTTTCTGGTTTAATGCCGGAAGATAGTATTTCTTTTAAGGTGGCGGTGGTCTTGATGTCGTTTCCAGCTTGATAGTCGGTGATCAATTCGGCGATTTTTTCTTCATCTGGTAGACCCATGGCAGAAATAACTAATTCTTTGGTGATTCCTTTATCTGATATATTTGAAACTTGATCTAGGAGTGAAATTGAGTCTCTAAACGAACCACCACCGCGCTTAGCAATAAGAGCAAGAGCTTCATCGGTAATCTTAATCTTTTCCTTTTTGGCGATAGTTTTTAGGTAATCCATCATGGTTTTTTGATCTGCAAGATTAAAAGTAAAAAGCTGGGCGCGTGAAGTAATGGTGACAGGTACTTTGTGAGCTTCTGTAGTAGCCATAATAAAGATCACATGAGTGGGCGGCTCTTCTAACGTTTTTAATAATGCGTTAAAGGCTTCTTTGGTTAGCATGTGTACTTCGTCTATGATATATACTTTGTATTTACCACTAGTGGGAGCGATGGCGGATTTTTCGCGTAATTCTCTAATATCGTCGATTCCGCGATTTGAGGCGCCGTCTATTTCGATTATATCTACATAATTGTCCTCTAATTCGTATTTAAACCCATTGATTTCGTGCGCAAAAATTCGCGCAACAGATGTTTTTCCAGTGCCACGGGGGCCAATAAAGAGATATGCGTGAGATATTTTATTTTGTTTTAAGGCGTTTGCGAGAATCTTAGTTACTTGTTCTTGGCCGATAACATCAGAAAGACTCTTGGGACGGTATTTGCGGTATAAAGCTTTCATTTAGAGTGCCGCTTCGACGGCTGCCCAAGTTGCGTCATCGTTATTTGCTGGAATAGTCACAGATACTTGTGAA